>JAZGHI010000142.1:0-3565 GCA_036480955.1 Candidatus Adiutricales bacterium | reverse complement strand
AGATGGACCGGGAGTTATTTTTTTTTCTTAAACTTGTTTGCCAAAATAGCAAGTTTTTCTTTATCCGATTTGGAAGCTTCGATGTTCTCGCTTACAATCTTCCTTAGCAATTCTTCCCGGTATACTTTCACTGATTCGGGTGCGTCAATTCCAATTTTCACTTGATTTCCCCTAACTTCTACAACTGTTACTGTGACCTCATCGCCAATAATTAGGCTTTCTCCTGACTTCCGTGTCAAAACTACCTACTCGTTACAACCCCGGACATCCCATCCCTTATGAACGTTTACAGCTTTATAAAAAGTGCCGCCTACAGACGTCTTACTGTTTTATTCAGACAAAAAAAATGCCCGGAGCTTCTTGAGCTGCTGGAGAAAGCCAAAGACGTGGAAAGCCATCCAAATCTCAGAACTATGGAGGATTTTTTGCTGGAAGCCCGAAAGATAGACCCGGAGATGGCCGAGTATGGAAAGAGGGTGCTCTCCTCTTTTAAGCCATATCTGGTAATTAATAGAGTCCAGACCACGGCTGACACCAAAACCGGTAGGGTGATAGACAACCTTATGCATCAATATTTGAGCATGAAAAGCAAGGGGACGATGGTCATCAGGGAGGATACGGCCTTGAAGGCCGCGGCGGCCAAGATGAGGCCTGTAATAATCGAGTCCCCGTCATCGAAGTTTTCCTTGGACCTCAAACGTATGGCCCTTAATTTACAGAGGTAGAAATACGAGTTTCAGATGCCATTTTTTTTTAGCCTCTATCCACACTTTTAAACAAATTCAACCATCCTGTATTCTTTCCAGCTCAATCAGAATATCCCGCTTTTTCACTCTTTTTACCCCATGTACGCTGCAATAGGCCGCGGCTCCGTCAAGTAGGGATATGGCCTTGCCGGGGAGATAGCCGTCCGTCATATATTTCGAGCTGTAATTAACCGCCGCGATAAGGGCTTCATCGTCAATTATCACCCCATGATGCCTCCCAAAACTATTGCTGACACCTCTAAGTATGGCCATAGCCTCTCTTTTTGAAGGCTCCTTTACGACCACTTTTTTGAATCTCCTGGACAGGGCCGCGTCCCTAGAAAAATATTGGGCCCCATCATAAGTGGTCGCGCCGATACAGGGAAATTCTCCCTTAGACAATACGGGCTTTAAAATGTCTCTGGCGCCGATGGCCCCTTCCGCCGATCCGGCATCGAGTAGGGTGTGAATCTCATCGATGAAAATAATTAGCCTATCCTTGTTGAGGAGCACGTCCTTCATCAGGTTATCCAGCCTCGCTTCCAGATCCCCCCGATATTTGGTCCCGGCAATAAGGCTTGTGAGGGACAGGGAGTACAGTTTTCTTCCCCTAAGCTTCGCGGTAACCTGACCTTCAAATAAGGCTCGGGCCAACCCTTCGACGATGGCCGTTTTTCCTACTCCCGGATGCCCGACCAAAAGGGGGTTGTTGGTTTCCATCTGTGACAATATCTGGATCAGACGCTCAATGTAGGCTTCCGCCCCGATAACGGGTTTGGAGTGAGAGAGAAACTCGGCATCCGATAAAAGCCGGCTGTATTTATCCAAGTGGCCTAAGTACGATTTGTCCTTTACCAGAGAATGATCCAGGAAAGGCCGTAGTTCATCTGGAAGTTCGTACGAGGCGGGTACAAAAAGAAATACGCGCTCCTCCCTTTCTTCCAAACACCGGCTGAGATCTTTGAGCAACGCGCGAATTTCGCCGGCGGCCGGGTTTACGGTATCCGGGCCGCCGATATAGTGATGGAAATCTTCCAGGATATAGGCTATTTTTTTTTGCGGCTTCCTGATTATGAAATTAATCATCTCTTTGGGGTTATTTAGGTCAGATGAATCCATGGTATCACTCAAAGGGATCGGCCCGGAAGAATCCTTAAGCATCAAGCCCTTTGTTTTTGACCATATTACCGGCATCCTCCCTTGACTGGTAATGGTTGAGGTGATTTTATCCATCTCCGCAAGTGGATCCTCGTATTTCACCAGGTATATGGCCGTCTTTTCTTGAGCCGCCGTTTCGATCCGGACGGGTTGTCCGAGGTTTCCAAAGCGGCATGTAACCGAGGCCGTTCCGCCTTCCTCTATAATAATTTCTTTGGCTATGCTGAACAGTTCGGGTTCATCGCTGTCTATGGCAAAACCCTTTTCACAGGCCTTTTCGCTTATTTTTTTCACGATCAGGGGGGAGGCGGGGTATCTGCCGGCTTCCCGTTTTATTTCAAAAAGATCCCGTTCTGAAAAAACAATATAATCTTGCTTCAAGGTCTTTTCGTCGGTCAATTCGATTATGAAATCATCCATAAACCTATCTTTGCCGAATACGCGCGTCTATTTGGACCAGTCTAAGACCGTTTCCACTCGATTACCATCTCCCTGGTAATGATATCGACAACAGCACCGTTGCCTTCTGCCCGCTCTCTCAGAAGTCACATCGTACCTAGCCCGGAATTATCTATGTATTCCACCACAGCCATGTCAATGACGACTTTTGACACTGATTCCAAAAAAGTATATACGGGTCCGAGAAGGAATAACCGCAAATTTCCTTTTCATCAGTAATAGGGGTTCCATTCGAGTTCAGTATTTCCCAGCAGAAGCTTCTGAGTCTTTTTATCCAGCTCAATAAATGTCTCTGTAAATTCGATGGCTGCGTCAAAAGCGATGCTGCTTCCTATGCCGCTCCTCGCATTGTCAACGGCTTCAGAAATCCACGAGGTTCCTTCTAATGAATAAACGTGTTTGAAAAAAACCGATTCTCTATCCTCCGGGTCATAAAAACTGAGCCATATCGTTTGAGCGATGTTATCCACTAAAAGATATTTTATATCTCTTGATAATGAGACGATTTCATTACTGGTCGCCATTTCACACTTAGCTTTAATAAGCTCAATATCCCTATCCACTTGGAGGAGGATCTTATCAGCGGTCACAACTTTCATTTCTGCTTCAGTATGACGGAGACTTCCATCCTGTTTTTGGCTTCCAGAAAAAGGTGGTAAATCTGCTTGAGGACATCGTCATACTTTTTTACCTTCGGCCATACCCGTTCTTTATCTGTGGAAATCTCCTGGATGCCCTTCTCAATTCCTTTAAGCCGTTTAATAATAATCCCACGCTCGCTGTTTAGTTCATTAAGTTCGGTCATCATTGTGGATCTAATCTCCGAGCTTGATATCAGGTCTTCCTGAACAGCCTTTAATCTCAACCGCAGTGTATTTACTTCCTGCTCCATGGCTTCTTTGGTAAGCGCCAGTCTTTCGATATTGTTCAAACTTTTTTGCAGCCTCACTTCCTGTGAAGCTATTTGTTTTTCAGCGGAAGCCAGGGCTACGCTAACCCCTTGTATCTCGCCTGTTAGGTCTACAATTTGATTTTTCAGATTTTCATTTTCTGCTATAAAAAAATTTCTTTTACTTTCCATTTCACGCACTTTTTCCGCCAGGTCGGCAATTTCCTGGTATTCTCCGTCATCCACACGTCTTTTTTTGACCTTTTGCGGTTCTTTTGTTGCGTTTGCCATTTAAGGTTCCCGCCTTCCCGGT
>JAZGHI010000141.1:0-2174 GCA_036480955.1 Candidatus Adiutricales bacterium | reverse complement strand
ATAAGTATTTGCGCATACGATTTACTTAACTCGTTGATAATCCATGAGATGAGATCTCTGTAAAACGAGTAATTTGAGGTTAAATCAAGGAGCACGAAAATTTAAGCCGCAGGAATACTTGTAGTCTTTCGAGGACTAACGCCACTGCAGGCGAAGCCGAAGTGGCAGCTCAAAATTCGAGCGCGACAAAGAGTTGGGCCAAAGGACGAAGTTTTACAGAGGTCTCAAAGTATACCATCGGTAATTTGCAAAGACGCTGTGTATAGCGATCTGATAACCTCTCGCCATATTGAATCAACATAGGATTAGTGACTAGCCAACTCAATGCGGGTGAACAACGGCTCAGTCGCCTGTTGAATCCTGGTGTCCGGGGTAGAGTGTTTGGCAGACATACCTACCGATACCTGGATTTTTTTTTCAAATGGGGGATAATACATTCGTACTTTTTAAGTACCGGAAGAAAGTAGTGGTGTTATATTCAGCGTCATAAGTATTTGCGCATATGATTTACTTAACTTATTGATAATCCATAAGATATAAGGTATACCATCGGTAATTTACATTGACGCTGTGTACAGTTAGGCTGATCATCGTAAAGGAGTCTTTCGGGTAACTTTTTTAAAAATGTTGACTCGAAAATAATGTAGTGGACAGAGAAAAACTTAAACTGAAAGCTGGTGAACTGCCCGATGAGTCCGGAGTCTATCTGATGAAGGATTCGCGAGGACGAATAATCTACATAGGTAAAGCCAAGTCCTTGCGGAAGAGGGTCATCAGTTATTTCCAGAAAAGTACTTTTGGCTTCAAAACCGAAAATCTGGTGGCCAAGATCGCTGATCTGGAATTTATCCTGACTGATAATGAAAAAGAGGCCCTCATCCTGGAAAACAGCCTCATTAAAAGGCATAAACCCCGCTACAACGCCAGGCTGAAGGATGACAAGACACACCCCTACCTCCAATTGACCATGCAGGATGCATACCCCAGGTTGGCCGTGGTCAGAAGGATCAAGAAAGACGGCTCCATGTATTTCGGGCCTTTTTCTTCAACCGCGGCCATGCGAAAGACCCTGCGTCTTGTCCAGCGCCTGTTTCCGCTCCGGCAATGCCGCCGGCACGAACTCAAAAAGGCGGATCGCCCCTGTTTGAATTACGAGCTGGGGCGTTGCTCGGCTCCCTGCGCCGGGCTTATCAGCCGGGAGGATTATCTGGCTCTGGTGGACGAGGTTTGCCTGTTTTTTAAGGGAAAAAATAAGAAACTCACCGAATCCCTGAAAATAAAGATGCTGGCTGCCTCCAGACGGCTGGATTTTGAAAACGCTTCAAAATACCGTGACAGGCTGAATGACGTGGAGAAAACCCTGGAGCGCCAGAAAATGGTCTCAACGGACATGAAGGATCAGGATATTATCGGGCTGGCCCAGGACAGAGGACAGATACTGGTGGCCATGCAGTTTGTGCGGCGCGGGATTTTTCTAGGAAGCCGGAATTTTTATTTGCGCGCGGCCGCCGGTTCACCCGGCGAGATAATCGAATCCCTCTTGGGGCAGTATTATGGATTCGATCATCTAATCCCGGACGAAGTCCTGTCGTCAGTCGATTTGGAAAGCGGCGGCGCTCTTCAGGATTGGCTCGGTGAAAAAAAAGGCAGAAAGGTCCGGGTTAAAAGACCGATGCGGGGCCAGAAAAAAAACCTTGTTGAACTGGCTGTAGCCAACGCCGAAACGGCCCTGGCCGAAAGGCTCAGGGCTGCGGATCTGGGGGCCGAGGCCCTGTTCGAGATCCAGAAAAAATTGGAACTTCCGGACCTCCCCCAGCGCATCGAGGGATTTGATCTCTCCAGCCTTCGTGGTGATTCCCCGGTCGGAGCCATGGTAGTTCTCGATGATGGAGGGTGGAGCAAATCGGATTATCGGCGATTCAGAATCAAGACTGCCTCGGGGCAGGACGATTACGCCATGATGTATGAAATCATAGACCGCCGTTTGCGAAAAGAAGACCTGCCGCGCCCTGACCTGATGCTTCTGGACGGGGGCCGGGGACAGCTAGGCATGGCCCTGGCCGTCATTAAGGATCTGAATATCGAGGACCCACCGCCTTTAGCCGGATTGGCCAAGGGCAAGGAAGGCCGGCCGGACCACGTCTACCGCCCCGGCCGCAAGAATCCCATAAATT
>JAZGHI010000140.1:0-2365 GCA_036480955.1 Candidatus Adiutricales bacterium | reverse complement strand
AATACCGGCCCCAAGTATCCCGCAACCTCAAGTATTTTGCGGATACTGTCACGTAACAACCTACCCGGATATTATCGAAAAAGGTTATGAGTCATGGAGGGAGAGCAAGCATAAGGAAGTCGGCTGCGTACAATGTCATTATCCACCCCCGCCCACCGATAAAGAAGGTCAGGTGGTGGCTCGCGAAACCCTGCCTTCCGGTACGCATATCCCCAAGGAAGCCCCGGCCCATTTTTCTTTCGTACAAATCGGTGGCGGGATAGTGAAGACCAGGTCTACGATCCTGAACGAGAGCTGTACGACCGCGGCGTGTCACGGGGCGGCTGGTGATCAGTTCATGACCAAAGAGATCAAGCTCTCGGATAGTGTGTCCTTCCGGCACGAGCCCCATGTGAATAACGAAGAATTGATCCCGGGTCTTCAACTTAATTGCATTAACTGTCACCAGCATGAGACTGAGGAAAACCATTTTGAGGTGAGCCAGGCCACCTGCAACCTCTGCCATTTTACCAACGTGAAGTTCAACGAGGACCGGGCCAGGTGCGAAAATTGCCACCAACTGCCAGGTAAGCGAATCAAAACAGCAGATGGCGCATTTGTAAACCACCAGATGCTGAAAGAGGCCGAAGTCGACTGCAGCGGCTGCCACATCGATCTGGTACAGGCCTCGGTCGGTTCCAGGTATGAGCTTTTTGTTGAAGACGGAGCGCTCAAATCGATTCTGGTGGTGGGAGCCGGTCAGATTAAAAAGGAAAATTGTCTGAATTGCCACGATCAACCGGATGTAGTAGAGCTAGCGGATGATTCCGAGACAATACACGCCATACACGTATTCGAGCAAAACGCCAGATGCTTTGACTGCCACCGGCCGGTAACACACCAAAAGGCGGAAGAAATTGAGACTATTCCCCGTGATTGCTCCGCCTGCCACACCGACTCCCACAGATATCAGCGCCTGCTGACGGTTGGTAAAGAGCGCCCCGGGATAATGAGCTCGCCGGATCCAATGTATAAGGCCCGTACAAATTGTCTGGGATGCCACAACGAGCAGGGGATGACTGAAAAGGGCCATAGCGTGCTGACGGCTTCAGATAAATCCTGCGTAAAATGCCATACCGAGGGCCATGGCAAAGTGCTGGCCAGTTGGAAGAATGAAGTAAAAGAAGAGATCGAACACACCCTCCAGGCAGAGAAAAAAGCTCTGGCTGCTATGGACGGGAAACAGGGCGCTCTGTCACCCGAAAACCTGAAGAAGATGAAAGATTTACTGGCCAAGGGTCGGAGTGAACTTGACATTGTCCGGTTGGGCAATGGAGTCCATAACGTCAAGTACTCAATTTTGTTACTGGATTCAGCCTTGACCGCTTTCGATGAGGTAATAAAAACACTTGAAGCCGGTCAGTAGATTTTGTCTATGAGTTTAAGCTGACCTTAGGGTTCTCCAGGCGCCCGAAAATATTAAAGGAGACTGAAGCCAAAGACCGGTCAGATCGCCGGTTCATACACTATAGAGCGCATAATCATCAGGATACGGCCGAATTCCTTCACGAAGTACAGATTCAGACCAGGAATCGCCTGAGAGAAAGATTCAACCGATTTAAGGAGCTTTAGAATGAAAAAATTTCCACTCATACTCACCGCCATAGTTCTAGTGTTCGCGGCGGCTTTAATAGTGGTAGTTCTGACCAGTCTCCGTTTAAGGACGGAGATAGTCCAAGAGGCGCCGCACCTTCAGGGGAAGTATAAAAACCGGGTCGACGCCAAGTTCGCTGGTTCTCTGGCTTGTAAGAAATGCCACGAAAGAAGGTATCTGGAATGGCGGACATCGCTTCATTCCAGGATGATGAGAGACGCCAAGGAATCGCCGGAAGCAAATATTGGTGATTTTGAGTCTCCTAGCGAAGTGAGGACTTTTACCAAGGTTGACGTAGATTATACGCTGGGGAGTCAGTGGAAGCAGCAATACCTTAAAAAAGTGGGAAACGATTTGATCGTTCTTCCGGCACAATATAACGTCCCTACCGGGGAGTGGAAACCTTATTTTCCGGATGAGCCTGATAAAAGAGACTGGTTTAATGAATGCGCCGGCTGCCATGCCACGGGTGTCGATCCGGAGAATAAAACCTACGTGGAAATGGGGATCGCCTGTGAAGCCTGCCATGGACCGGGCGGCAACCATGTTGAGGCCGTACCCGGTTATGAAATTTCCACTATCATGCAGGCCGGACGAATGACTCCGGCCCAGGCCGCGCAAATTTGCGGTTCGTGCCATACCCGCGGCAAGGACAAGAAAACCGGGAAGTACGCCTATCCGGTTGATTACCAGATTCACAAGGGAGAGGGGAATATCAGGCTTTATTTTGAT
>JAZGHI010000139.1:0-5105 GCA_036480955.1 Candidatus Adiutricales bacterium | reverse complement strand
TTTCGGCATCAGGTCGGATAAAAAAGTAATAGATCGCAATCCGGTCTTCTACATGGCCAGAATTACCCAATCCAACAATCCTATCTACATCGGAGATAAAGTCTTTATTTTCAAACGCTTGGAATAGAGAATATTCCACCCAGCCATCAAAAAACGGATAAAACAGCCATGATCCTCAAACAGATGACCGTGGGTCCATTAAAGGTCAATTGCTATATTATCGGGGATGAAGGATCAGGCCTGGCCGTGGTCATAGATCCAGGGGGTGACGCTGAAAAAATCGCCACTTTTCTGAATCAGAAAGGGCTTACCCTCCAGTCCATCATTAACACTCACGGACACTGGGACCATACCTTAGCAAACGCTGAATTGAAAAAACTGGCCGGTGGTGAGATATTGATGCACGCTTCCGAGGACCCCATGGGCGTCAGTATTGATGGGCATCTGGCGGAAGGGGATCAAATAGAGGTGGGCTCGCTGGTATTTGAGGTCATGGAAACGCCAGGCCATTCTCCCGGCGGCATAAGCCTCTATCTTGCTGAAGCGGACGTAGTGTTTGTCGGCGACCTGATTTTTTCACGCGCTATTGGGCGGACGGACCTGCCCGGAAGCAATCAGGAAACCCTGCTCAAATCCATAAGAGACAGAATTTATCCCTTGCCCGGCCGGACCATGATCGCCCCGGGCCATGGCTCCATGACTGCCCTGGATTGGGAAAAAATGTCCAACCCGTATCTTAGAAGACTCCGGCCCCTGCCTGGACAGGAAACAGAACCCGAGCGCGACCCTTGGGGGGATTAGCCGGGCTTCAATCTTCCTTTTTTCATTTTCCAATCGATAACAGACGTTAATGAAGAGCTCGGAGCAGATTCCCAGCGGTTTGCGGTAAGGTCGTTCCTCAACCGCTGGAAGTGTGAACCAAGAGTTCGCTCAAAAATATATAACTTAAGATGGGACGGTTGGTGGGATGATTACCAGAAATTGACCTGCTGGACGTATTCAGCCTCCCTGATGATCCGTTCAATTATTTTTCGCTCGGTTTTATCGTTTATCATCTCTACTCTGGAAACAGCCAGGCCATCGGCGTTGGTCTCGGTTTTATACTCGATTATGAACCCTGGAACCAGGGCGTAGCGGCATCCGCCCATACCGCAGCAAGATTTATCCCAGTTGGCGTTGCCTACTACACAGAGGGCCTCGCGGCTTCCCACTTTTACCCGAATTTCCTTGTCAACCAGATAGAAGCCGGAAATACTCTCTACCTCCCGGCCCGGTTCTTCATGAGTATATTTCCACCTAGCCATCGCTTGTTTCCTGTTCGCCTGAGAGGCGGGGAGCCCCTCAGGCGTATTTTATCAGGTACTTGGGTAAATTGCAGACGGCAAGCCGCTGCGAAATTCACTTACGCGTCATATTTCCCGATTATGGAGACGGAGGCCACATTGCTCATGGGAGAGCCGCCCAGATTATGGGTCAGTCCGAATCTCGGGTCCTCGATCTGTCTCTCCCCGGCTCGGCCGTGGAGCTGCAAATACATCTCATAAAGCATACGCAGGCCAGATGCCCCTATAGGATGGCCGAAACATTTCAACCCGCCATCCGGCTGGCAGGGAACACCACCGCCGTCCAGGTCGTAGAATCCATCCATGACGTCTTTTACAGCCTGGCCGCGGGCGGAGATTTTCAGATCCTCCATGGTCACCAATTCGGTAATGGAAAAGCAGTCATGGACTTCCATCATGCTGATTTCCTCTCGCGGGTTGGTAATTCCGGCTTCCTCATAGGCCTTGTCAGCGGCCTTATCGGCCGTCACGAAATGGTCGCCTTTCCATTCATTGTAGCCGCTCTCATAGCCGTTGGATACGGCGATCTGTATGGATTTGACGGTTAAGAAGTCTTTTTTACCCAAGTCCTTGGCAATCTCCGGCGTGGTTACAATGGCGCAGGCTGAACCGTCGGATACGCCGCAGCAGTCGAACAGTCCCAACGGATCGGCTATCATAGGCGCGTTGAGAATTCTCTCAATGGTCACCGGTTTTTGCAGATGCGCCTTAGGGTTCTTGGCCCCGTTCTCGTGGCTCTTCCAGGATATGTGGGCCAGGGCCAGTTTAAGGTCGTCCCGGCTGACGTTGTACCTGGCCCGGTAGGAGCTGGCCAATTGAGCGAAATTTCCAGGCGCGCTGCCGTTGGGTGAAATCATGGCTGCCTTGGTACCGCCGCCACCGGCGGGCAGGCCCCCGTACCCGGTGTCTTTCAGTTTCTCCACTCCCTGGGCCAGGCAGATATCATAAGCCCCGGAAGCTACGGCATAGGCAGCGCCCCGAAAGGCCTCGGTTCCGGTGGCGCAGGCGTTTTCAACCCTGGTCACCGGGATGTTGGGCAGCCGGAGGGAAATGGACAGAGGCATGGCTGTGGTGCCTACGCTTATATCGGGCATACACGTGCCCAGCCAGGCGGCCTGGATCTCTTTCTTGTCAATGCCCGCGTCTTCGAGGCATTCCAGAAAGGCTTCGACCATCAGCTCTTCGCCGCCCATGTCCCAACGTTCGCCAAACCGGCTGCAGCCCATGCCGATGATCGCTACTTTATCTCTAATTCCTGTTGCCATCTTTTACTCTCCTCTAGTTTGCTGGGGACGGTTCAGGAACGGCTTTCCAGAAATATCCTGTAAAGCCGCGGTTCTTGTCTTGATATTTTTTGCGGAAAGACAGTTTTACGGGTACGCCGACTTCCACGTCGTCCGGTTTGCAGTCAGTGAAATCCATCATCATCCGGCCGCCGCCCTCGAACTGGACCATACCGTAAATGTTGGGCGGTTCCACCGAGGCGGCCAGGTTGTCCGCGGTATAGGTCAGGATCTCGGCCGGTTTATCCGCGAAGGGGTAATCATCCTGGGAATCGACCGCGCCGCACTCTGGATTGACACAAATTCTGGAAGCCGGGATTTGAGCGGTCCCGCATTCCCGGCATCTTCCTCCTACAAAACCCAGGATCAGGTTCCGGTTTCGCCAGAGCGTGCTCAAAGCGGTCCGGTTGTCGGTTTCGGCCCTGGCTCCCATCTCGGTATCGATCAGTCCGTTAAATTGCAGGAATTTCGTATAGGTGTCTTCCACCACTTTTCGGGCCAGGCTGGCCGAGACGCCGTTCCGCGGCTGAAGGTCTTTTATCTTATCCGTGGCCTTAAAGAGCAGAGCGTCCGAACCCTGACCGTAACTGGCCGCTAGTAGAAGATCGCCGGGCCGGGCATTTTCCAGTTCCCGAACCAGCAGCATGAGCGGATGAGCGGCCCCGCATTCGCCTGTTACCACGTGCATATTGTCCACAGCCTGATCGGGATTGGCCCCTATCTGCTTGATTATTCCCGCCTGGGCGCGATCGAAGACACACGGAAAGATCAGCTTGGAAATTTCACCGATTTTAACACCCGTCTTATCCAAAAGCCCGTTAATGACCTCCGGGTATATCTTTAAATAACCCTCGTCCCTGATCCAACGCTGTTCCCAGTTATAATCGTACTTGGCGTCCTGTCCCCGGAAGTGGTCGACAAAGTCGTGGGATGTGGAATATGCGCCCAAACACTCGGCGATAACGTTATGGTCACCGACCACCAGCGAAGCCGCCCCGTCCCCGTACCACATCTCCTGTACGGAGGCCGCTTTGGTCCGCCTGTTATCGGAAGCCGTAACCAGGATTTGATGCTTGTCTCCCCCTTTGACCGAATCCAGGGCGGCCACCAGGGCGGAGGTCCCGGCCTTTAATGAAGAAGCAAAATCGGCCGAGGAAATGGCGTCGGGTAAATTCAAGGCCAATCTTAGAATCCCCGCGTTGTCACGGTCCGCAAACGGCAGTGTCGTCGAGGCTATAAATATGGAATCCGTCTTTGACTTATCAAGGCCGGTCAAGCAATCCTGACTGGCCGCAACAGCCATGGTCAAACAATCCTCATCCCAATTGCACATTGAGCGTTCGCCTTGCGCGGATCCCGCGAGATTTGGAGCGAACCATCCCATCGCTTTCATGACGGCCATTCGATCCAGACGAAGCCTAGGAATATAAGCTCCGTAGGACACGATTCCAACCATAGTATGTTCCCCCTTTCCTGTTCGAGAATTATATAGTCATAATTTCACATAAGATTAAGTGAGATTATCAAATTACTATTCTAACTACAAGCTTTTCAAGCAGTATTTTTCAAGCCGTTTGCCAGGAAGAGATAAGAAGTTCTGGTCCGGGCAGCTTTTTAGGGGGGATGTTTAGGTCAGCAGGCAGCGGTCCTTGAAATATTGTTTCTTTTAATGAGCCTGAAAACCAGGTATATGGAATTTTTGTATTGAGCAAAGTACTGAGGGTATTCCTGTTTTTAACCGTACGCGCCTAATCGACCAGGGTTAGAATTTCCCGGATGCTTGAGATCTTCAACCCATCCCACTCACTCGGACTCATTCGGAAACGGTCCCCGGTCTGGTCATAGGGGGCACGGATGAGAACCGGACTCATGCCGACTTGTGACGCGCCGGTCAGTTCCGAGCTTCCGCCGTCGCCAACGTAAAGGCATTCAGCCGGTTTTACACCAAGACGTTCACAGGCCAGGTAAAATATTTGCGGATCGGGCTTGGTAAGGCCCACGGAACAGGAAAAGACAGGCTCGTCAATTAGCGAGCATAAGGGAGTATCGTTCCAGAGGGCCGGGACGTCGGTAGAGCAGTCACTGATGAGACCTATCTTGTATCCCCTTGTTTTTAGCTCATTGATGGTTTCCGGGACGTCATCTCTGGGAATCAGCGACCGGGAGGAAAAATTTAACCTGACCTGAGCGGCTCGCTGGATTTGATCATCAGTGACCTTCAGGCCAAGCTCTGAACATATATACTTGATATTGTGCTCGGCGTCCGGGTGTTCTCCGGTGAATCGAAACCGGTAGGTATCAGTCCATAATCGCTGAAAGTCTTCTTTTGCCACGGAAAGAACGTTGGCCATTGCGGTAATCGAGCGCTCATATTCACCCGGAGGGCCAAAATCGACCAAAGTCCCGAATAAATCAAAAATAACCGCTGAGTATTTCATGAATCATTCCTTAATTTTTATATTTTAACACCAAAAATCAG
>JAZGHI010000138.1:0-2570 GCA_036480955.1 Candidatus Adiutricales bacterium | reverse complement strand
ATATAATTACCCACCACGGAGGAACAACTCCAACCCGTGAATCCCCCAGGGTTTTGGTGTGTGCTGTAGGTTCGCGGACTTGGCTAATTCCGCCAGACGAAGACAATTCCGGCAGATGGAGCCTTCGACTGATCAAATTGTACTCTAATTTATGATCATGAGTGTCTCATTTTCATTGACACATTCCGCTATTGAGAACACGCTTAAGGATATTCAATGAAGCTATTGCTCACCCAACCCGTCAGTCGCTCAGAGGACATCAATCAGAACTTCGAAACGATTCTCCATTCAGCTTCGCAGGCAGAAGACACGTTGGCGGGAGCCGAAATGCTTGTTCTCCCGGAATTAATTGGCGCAACTTCCAGCGCCGAAGAATACGAAAGCTGGGTGAGGACAATTGCCAAGACTCTTAGATGCACAGTTGTTGGTGGTTCACACCATGGGCAGCGCGGAACGAGTGTTATCAATTGTGGCATAGTCGCCAGCCCCGAGGGTGAAATTGTGACGCGTTATGACAAACATCGACCCTATGGTTCTGAGCGAGACCATGGTATTGTAGGAGGAACCACTCGGGGTCAGTTCAACCTGAATGGGCGCCACTTCGTCGTTCTGATTTGCTCCGATCTTTGGTTCTCAGCATCATTCCATCAACTTGAGGTATTACCTGATATTGTGCTGACGCCTTCCTTCTCGGTTACACAGAAACCCGATCCCGCCGCCGGTCAGAACCTGTGGAAGCATATGGCTGTATCTCGTGCATATGAATTTACCACATATGTTGGTGTTAGCGATTGGGCACATCCCTGCGAATACGATGGGTTATTTAGTTGTGGCGTCTCTGGATTGGCAAACCCTTTACCTGATGATGCACGCTATTTTACGCCCGTTGGCGATGAAATCTTTAAAAGCTATCAGATAGACTTCAATCGACTTGATGAGTTACGGGAGAACCGAGAAGCGCGAGGCTTCTTTTAGCAATCCCAATGAGTCAGTTGATCCCATTTGCAGTAAGAATGGACCAGATACGTGTAATTGTTCATATGCCAGATCTCTTAGTGAATATGCTTTTATCGGAGACCTTTTCCCCCTCTTATTCAGCTCGTAACGATACGCGGTCAGGAAGACGACCCTTTCTTTTCCGTATCCTCTTTCAGGTACCTCATGGCCCTCTCGGTCAAACTTCGAAAACGGCCCTGATGCGGCGCCGGGGAATGCTCGGTAACGCGCGGCTGGACCCGACCCCTTTGCAGGAAGTATTCACCCGCCGCTCTGACCGAGGCCGAAAAACCCATATTATCCAGGGTCTGATTGATCTGGAACTTTACGGTGCGGGTGGTAAACGGGTCATGTTCAGCCACGCGGCCGGCGTAGGCCAGGGTTTCTTTTTCCAATTCCGAAGCCGGATAGACTCGATTGACAAATCCCCAGGTCATGGCCTCTTGCGCGGACATGAACCGGTTTTCGTACAGAATCTCTTTGGCTTTTCTGGCTCCCACGTCCCACGAGGTGGTGAAGTAGTCTCCATAGGTGGGTATGAATAGCGCGTCTTCGGACGCGAATATAAAGTCCATGGCCGAGGCGATCATCCATCCGCCGTATATGCAGTATCCGTGGATCATGGCTATGGTCGGTTTCGGTAAATCCCGCCAGCGGAGGTGGCTGTCGGTATAGATGTCCTTCATCTGGCCTGATCTGGAAAACCCTTTAAGTCCCTCTTCTTGCCTGGACCGGACGGCTATCTGATCCGGGGAGTCCAGATCGTGTCCGGCGGAGAAGGCGCGGCCCTCGCCCGACAGGATAATCACTCGCACGTCCTGGTCCTTTACGGCCTCATTAAAAGCGTCTTCCATCTCGGCCAGCATGGTCCAGCTTTGCGCGTTAAGTTTGTCGGCACGGGAAAGGATCACCCGGGCGATGGCGCCTGGTTCATATTTTATTGTCTCGTATGCCATGTCTTCCTCCTTCGATTATACAAAGGCCGGCGAATTTTTTTTAAAGCAACTATTACAAACTCAGCCAATATGTGCAAGTAAAGTTCAGTCTGCCTTCTTGACCTAAAGAATGGTACATTAATGGGGGGGTCATGAAGCATCAATCCAGGAAGGTAATTCTTCAACAGGGAGAGGACATGTTTACTAAAACTAGCAGTGAGGGATTCCAGGAACCTTTTGCTGGAGTTCGTCTCAAAACCATAGCCCATGGCGATAAGACTCTCATGGCCGAGTTCCGTCTTACCAAGGGGCACGAATTGCCCGAACACAGCCATCCCCACGAACAGACAGGTTACCTTGTCTCCGGCCGGATAGTCTTGATCGTGGAAGGCCGCCGCCATGAAGCCGAACCCGGTGACAGCTGGTGTATACCCGGCGAGGCCGTCCACTCGGCTGAGATAAGGGAAGATTCCGTGGCGGTCGAAGTCTTCTCACCGGTTAGGAAAGACTATCTGCCCGCCCACGGCGGCGGGTAAAGCCGCCAACGGCGGACGCATCCCTCGTTCCCACGCTCCGGCGTGGGAACGCAAGGCTTGAACGCTCCAGCGTTCTCAATCCTGATCGTTAAACAGAGTGATC
>JAZGHI010000137.1:0-3727 GCA_036480955.1 Candidatus Adiutricales bacterium | reverse complement strand
CGGGTACAATTTTATCCCTTTCGCGCCCCACTCGGTGACGCATTTCTCCAGCAGGTCCACCGCGTTTTTTCGCCTGGGATCTATCCCGCAGAACCAGATAAAACGGTCGCCATTCTGGTTGGCTACTTTACTGACGTGTTTGTTCTGGTCTTCTATGGACACCCGGGCCTCGCCAAAAAGCAGGCCGTTATCAAGGTGCAGTATTATCGATTTCTCGATCCCGGCCTCATCCATGCGCTTAAGGTGGTTGGTTCCGTCCGGGTCGTATGCCCGGTATCGGGAACCCGACCTTCTTTCCGCCTCAACCCGCGCTTCCGCGGAATCCATGGCCTTATGCTCACCCGGATTCCAGAAAGGGGCCTCGTAACTCTCGCTGCTGAATCCCTCGACAAACAAGTGACAGTGCATATCAATGGGCATCTCGGTTACCTCCGTTAAAAACTTGTGATATTCATCCTATATCTTAAATATTGCCATTTATAGTATCTATCATGCATAGGAATGCCTCAGAGGCAATTGAAATATGACAAACATTGACAGTCTTTCCCCTCGTCCCAAGGCAGAGCCCTGGAGCAAAGAGAAAAACCTGTGGTGTCCGCCCACGGCGGCGGATAAAGGGGGGAGTCGGTAATTCAATGACCCGTCTGCACGCGATCAACCGTCATAATGTAGGGGCCTGTGGCGAGCATACAACTCATTTCGAGTTGTGCGCACCACACCAAGGAGAGATATTTATGAAATATGAAAATATGAAAATGTGAAAATTGCGGGATTGTCCAGGGCACCCAAAAAAAAGTCAAGAGCAGACTTGACCCCTATTTCCGCCATCAGGCTTGGAAGCGCGGTGTCGCCGCGTTTTCCCTTTGGCTGAAAATCGCCGGCGCTTCCCTAGCGCCTTTTAAGCGCGGGAAACACCCTCTTGTGCATTCTGATGGAATGGGGGGTCACCTCCACCATCTCGTCGTCTTTTATTAAATTTATGGCCCGCTCGAGGGTCATGGGCAGGACGCTGGCGCAGACCGTGGCCTCATCTTTTCCGGCGGCGCGCATATTGGAGAGTCTCTTCTCCTTGCTCGGATTCACGTTGATATCGCCGTCTTTGTTGTACTCGCCGATTATCATGCCCTCGTAGACCGGTTCTCCGGGTGAGATAAACAGACGGCCTCTGGGCTGAAGATGGAAGAGGGCGTAGGCCACGGAGGTTCCCCGCCGGTCCGAGACAATCGATCCCGTGAACCTGGTGGGGAAATCGCCGCGATACTCCTCGTACCCGGAAAAAATGAGGTTCATGATACCGGTCCCCTTGGTGTCCGTGAGAAATTCGTCCCGGTAGCCGATCAGGGAGCGCGCGGGAATAGAAAATTCAGCCCTGACCCTTCCGGTGCCGTTATTTACCAGGTTGACCAGCCTTCCCTTTCTTATGGAGAGCTTTTCGGTGACAACTCCCAGGAATTCCTCTTCCAGGTCCACGAACAGGTTCTCGATGGGTTCGAGTTTTTTCCCGTTTTCGTATTTATAGATAACCCTCGGCCGGCCGACACTCAGTTCAAAGTCTTCCCGCCTCATGGTCTCGATCAGGATGGCCATCTGAAACTCGCCTCTGCCCTTGACAATGAACCGGTCCTGGTCCTCGGTCTGTTCAAACCGGATGGCCACGTTCCTGAGGGTCTCTTTAATAAGCCGTTCCTTAATTTTTCCAGCCTGCAGTTTTTTGCCTTCCCTTCCGCTCATGGGCGAGGTGTTCATGGTGAATTCCATGGAGATCGTGGGTTCATCGACGGATATTCTTTCAAGGGGTTTCGGGCAGGCGCTGGTGCAGATCGTGTCACCGATCTTAACCTTCTCCATCCCGGAAAGGACGACGATTTCGCCCGGCTCGCAGGCCGCGGCGTCTTTCAGCTTCATCCCTTCATAGACCTGAAGTTTCGATATCTTAAACGGAAGATGCTCGTTATTCTCGTTGATGCAGACCATGGTGTCCTTGAATTCCGCGCTGCCGTTCTGGACCTTGCCGATGGCCAGTCTGCCCAGGTAATCCGAATATCCAAGGTCGGACACCAGCATCTGAAACGGTTCTTCCGGGTCATATTCAGGCCCCGGAATCTCATCGAGTATGGCCAAAAAAAGCGGGTGAAGATCACTGCCGGCGCCGGTCAGGTTCTTTTTGGCAATACCTTCACGCCCGATGGCGTACAGATAGGGGAAATCGAGCTGCTCGTTGTCCGCGCCAAGGTCTATGAACAGATCGTAGATTTCGTCGAGGATCTCATCAGGGCGGGCGTCCTTCCGGTCTATCTTGTTTATCACCACAATAAGCCTGAGGCCTTTTTCCAGAGCCTTTTTCAGCACGAACCGTGTCTGCGGCAGGGGTCCTTCCGACGCGTCCACCAGGAGCAGAGCGCCCTGGGCCATGGAAAGGGCGCGCTCCACCTCGCCGCCGAAATCGACATGGCCGGGTGTGTCCACGATGTTTATCTTTACAGCACCGTATCGCACGGAACAGTTTTTCGCGGTAATGGTTATGCCGCGTTCCCGTTCCAGGTCCATGCTGTCCATTATCCGCTCGTCCACCACCACGCCGGGCCTGAAGAGACCGCTCTGCCGGAACATGGCGTCAACAAGGGTTGTTTTGCCATGGTCGACATGGGCGATGATGGCTATATTTCTCAAATTTTCATTTCTAACTAATGTTTTCACTACATACACTTCCCTATATTATCAAGATCGAGCGCTAAAGCCCGATCGTTAAACATTTCATGCTTTAAAGGCGCATCTCGAACAATCAATGCGCCGGGGATAACCGCTGAGACCAGCATGATTTTGATTGACGAGAAAAGACATGGGCGGATCCTTTGGCAAAAGCCTGTTCAGAGGATCATTGGTCCTGGTATAAAATAGCCGGATATGGGTAAAAAACAATAGAGTGTTTGTTGAAGCGTTTCCCTGCGGGAAACGCGTGGACGAGAGATTGTTTGCGAAGCAAACAATTAACACAAACGTGTGAACATAAGATTGTTTGCAGGCGGGCTGTTTTTTTTCAAAGCTCACAAGTCGAAGCCGCTTCGATTTGTGCGTGGTTGGATGGAACCGTCGGCGGTTTAAATGATCAGGCCGCGTTATCGTCCCATGCATACTGATCGGATGGTATTACCTCTTCGGCGTTTTTCAGCCATAGCGTCCGCAGGTAGAACGGTCAGGCAGTCACATCGTCTTCCCGGCCAGTTTCCGCGGCATCGATCGTTTCGTCGTCCTGGCTCTTTTCCTGCTTTTTTCGCCGTCTGGCCATTTTTTCCTGCGCTTTCCGCTTCTTCTCTAACTCCCTTTGTCGTTTCTGGAACTGCATCTGATTTTTTCTGGCCATAATCCCCCTTGTTTTCTGCCTGGCAGGTGCTTTAAGGGCCAGTGCCTTCCGAGCGGATGATCAAGAATCCCGACCAAGAATTTTGATCAAGAATCAACTCCTTTAATATAGGACACTCTTCACCTTATATCAAGGACTGGTGTGATCATACCACGGAGGTAAATGAAATGTCCAGGCCGCATTCCACGAAATTTCACGAAATTCCCCTGGAATCGATTTGAACTATTAAGATGAGACCCCTGCAAAACTTCGTCCTTTGGCTCAACTCTTTGTCGCGCTCGAATTTAACTCCTCGAAATACTACAAGTATTCCTGCGGCTTAAATTTTCGTGCTCCTCGATTTGACCTCAAATTACTCGTTTTGCA
>JAZGHI010000136.1:0-6012 GCA_036480955.1 Candidatus Adiutricales bacterium | reverse complement strand
AGGAGCACGAAAATTTAAGCCGCAGGAATACTTGTAGTATTTCGAGGACTTAAATTCGAGCGCGACAAAGAGTTGGGCCAAAGGACGAAGTTTTACAGAGGTCTCAAGATAATTGAATCTATCCCTTTCTCTGGTAGTAGTCTATCAGCTTTCTGGCGGCCCTGGCCGCCCGTTTTACCGACGGATAGACGGGTATTCCGGCCGCGATCAATTCGGTTCTCATTTGACCCGTCAGCCTCCATCGCCAGTGGTCATAATCCTCGATCCCGAGACTTTTCTCACCCAGCACCGCCAGGAAGGGTTTGGGATACTTATTTTTTAGGGCGATATACTCTTTGACCTCATTTTCAGCGCGCGCGGGGGTATCCGCCTGGCTAGCCAATGGGACCTCGGTGGTATTGGCCAGGAGCAGATCATAGTTATGGTTGGCGGCCATCATCTCGAGCATCTCGGTCCCTGAAATCCCCGAACCACCCAGGATTGACAGATCGATGGGGTTCCCGACCCAATCCCAGACCAGGGCAGCCCTGGTTTTTAACTCCTCCTGAATCTCATTCGGCAGAGGGAGAATCTCCAGCCCTTCCTCCTCGCACTCGTCCGCGGCCAGTACACTTGGCCCGCCTCCTCCTCCCAACATACCCAGCCTCGGCCCGGGTATGGGAGGCAGGAAATAAAAAGACGCGGCCAGGTCGGCCATTTCATCAAAGTTTTCAGCGGAGACCGCGCCGGCCTGAAGAACCGCTGCCTCCCAGGTTCTTATCGAACCCGCCAGGGAGGCGGTATGAGAAGAGGTCATTCTCGCCCCGGCCTGACCCTTACCGCCTTTGACCACGATCACCGGTTTGATCGAGGCGGCGTGGCGCAAGGATTCAAGGAATCGCCGGCCGTCTTTCACCCCCTCGACATACATGGTGATGATTGTGGTCTCGGAGTCCTGGGCAAAGTAATCAAGGTAATCCGACTCGGTCAAATCAAGACCGTTCCCATAGCTGATGACCTTGCTGAACCGGACCCCCCGCATGGACGCGAGATTGACATAAATCGCCGCGCCCCCGCCGGTCTGGGATATCATCCCGACCGATCCTGATTCCTGGGGCAGGTCGTAGGCAAAGGAGATTCCTTCTCCTGGGATATAAAGTCCCATGCAGTTTGGGCCGATCAGACGGATACCCAGGTTTCTGGCTAGCTCCAAGACCGCCCGTTCGAGTTCGATCGCTTCATGACGTCCGGTTTCACTGAACCGGGCCGTAAAAAGATGAACCCCCTTTACTCCCTTTTTTGAGCAAGCCTCCAGCATATTCAAGACTTCATGCGATGGAACGCAGGAGATCACAAAGTCCACCGTGCCCGGAATATCCCTCACCGTGGGGAAGGCCTTCATACCCAGAATTTCCGGGTACTTTGGATTGACCGGGTAGATATGGCCCTTAAAACCATAGTCTAGGAGATGATGAGTGTAGGAATAACCCCGTGAGCCCGGGTTATCCGAGGCCCCGACTACGGCGATTGATTTTGGATGAAGAACCGCTTCCAAAGGATGATCCGGCATTTATTGTATCTCCAGAGTGGTTCCGGCCGGCGAAATTCACGTAACGCCGGCCGGGATTGATATATTTTAGATTTATATTTTTCTCGCGATTTCGTTGGCGCTGAAAATGGCCTTCTGAATATTTCCGGCAGCGTCGCAGTCGCCAATCTTGTGGACCTCGGGCACCTGTCCTTCGATTTCCTCAAAAAGCTGGTCGTTCTTCTCGCGGCCCCGGGAAATGACCAGGGTATCAAAAGGCAGAGCAATCTCCCTTCCCTGTTTATCCTTTATAATAAGATTGTCAGCGGTGATATCTTCGACCCTGATATTAAAATAGACTTCAGGGTTGCTGACCCTGGCCGCCGCCGTGCCCACCCTGACAAAATCGGTGTCCACCAGCTTTCTCACTATCCACCACCTGCGGGTCATGGAGGCGTGGCTGGCCATAGTGTCTTCGCCCGATTCGCCGATCAGGGTGACATCCTTCCCCTCTTCGGCCAGGGATATGGCAAATTCAGCGCCGTACATGAGTCCCCATATCACCACGCGCTGTCCGATGGCGTTTCTGTGTTTCAAGGCTTCCACGTGGTCCATGACCCCGGGTACACCCTGTGCCAGATCGGGCATCCTCAGAGAAGCGCCGGTGGCCATGATAACCGCGTCCGGTTTCATATCATCTATTACCGACTTGTCCGCTGTTTTGCAGACCCGTACGTCTACACCCAGCTTTTCCATCTGAACTCCCAGGTAATCGACGATGTTTCTGAATTCCACCGAGAGTGGGTCCATGGCCAGAGCGGCAACTGTCCCGCCGAGATCAGGCCCTTTTTCCACCAGTACCGTTTCGTGGCCTCTCAGCGAACAAACGCGGGCCGCTTCCATCCCGGCCACTCCACCGCCTATGATGAGGACCTTTTTTTTCTGTTCGGCCTGAGTGAGAGGTATGGCCGTCGGAAATATATCGTAATTAATCGCGCAGGGCGTACCGCACCCTTCCAGGCAGCCGATACATTTTCGTATTTCGTCGGCCCGGCCTTCGGCGTATTTATTCACCGTCTCCGGATCAGAAGTCAACTGGCGGCCCAAATAGATTATATCAGCCTTGCCTTCCTGCAGGAATTTTTCGGCCATATCCATGTCCACGATCCTCCCGACGCCGATCACAGGGAGTCTGGAGGCTTTTTTAACCGCCTCGGCGTGGTTTATGAAACAGCCGCGGGGATAATAAAGCGGGATGGTGATACCTTCCGGTGAATGGAGGATGGAACCCTGAGACACGTCGAAACAATTTACGCCGGCTTCTTCCATGGCCGGGACGATGAAATTGACCGTGTCTTCAAGGGTGATCCCTTTGTCGCCCAGAAGCTCGTTCGAGCTTAATCTGACCAGGAGAGGATAATCCGGTCCAACCTCCTCCCGCATCCTCTTCAGAGTCTCGGTGGGAAAGCGGAGCCTGTTCTCCCAGTTCCCACCGTATTCGTCTTCGCGCCGATTATAAAAGGGTGAAATAAAAGAGCAATGCAGGGTGGCCCCGCCGTGGGCGCAGTGAAGTTCAACGCAATCGACCCCGGCCTCCTTTAAAATCCCGGCCGCCGCGGCAAAGGCCTCAATATGCTGCTTAATATCTTCCTTGCTGACTTCGACCACGGTCTCGACGCCGGGGACAAACGATATCTGTCCGGTCATATACTCAAACATAGACGTCTTTTTATGGCGTTCATCAGGATAGGGCGGAAGCGACGGCGCCGTTCCTCCCGCTACCCCACCGGACACAATTTGCACACCTAGTTTGGCCCCGTGTTTATGCACCGCGTCGGCGATTTTGGCGAAACCCTCCTTGGCCTCGGGCATCAACACCACAGGCGGTCCGAAAGCACCGGTCATAATAAAACCCGCTCCGCCCTTGGCTCTTTCCTCAAACCATTTTACGGTCAAATCATTAGGAACACCGGTTAATTCCCGCGGCATGTTGAGGAGGGGCGCAAGCCCAATTCTGTTCTTCAGGGTCATACCGCCGATTTCTATCGGCTCAAAAATCATCTGAGTCATGAGTTCCTCTCCTTTTTTATTGTTTTTAATTAATATTGATTAATTGAAAAAAGCGTCTTCATGCTTACCGGCAAAAAAACCCGGTAGAATAAATCCAGTATAAAATCGGCCAGGATGCGCTTCAAGGGATATTACATGGGTATTGATTTTCATTCAAGGATGAATCACTCGGCAAGGCGGCTGAGAGAGGGACAAGGATTCTAAATACGCATCTTTCAGGTGTTATACCCGCTATTTAACCCACATTATCATCGCTTGGCGAAGAACCTGACTGGATGCGGATGCGCCGCTGAAATTACCCACTTTTGTGCGTATCACGGCGGCCGGGCGCGGATAAGGCCCCAATCACGGCACGTTTTCCGCACCCGGAATTTACTGGTCGATATTTACCTACGTGATTTCTGTGGAAATTTAAAGCGTGGTAAAGTAATCTGGCCGGTAAGAACTCAAGTTAAGTGTAATTGATCAAGATGGCCCCGAGAGCCAATCACCAATGACCGGTCTAACCGGCCCTGGTCATAACCAGGAAGGGAGTTGAGAATGGATTATCGGCTTAACGCGGAAGATGAAGAATACCGCCGGGAATTGAGAGCCTGGCTGGAAAAAACTTTTCCCAAAGACGAACCCCTGCCGAAACTTGATACCCTGGAGGATGAGAAGAAAGCCTACCGTAATTACCAGCGCAAGCTCTTCGAGGGTGGGTACGCCGGTATACGGCACTCGAAGAAGTACGGAGGCCAGGAAGGCACCATGATCCAGGAGATGATCGTATCCGAGGAAATAGCGCCTTACGGCAGAGTACGCGCGGCGGGCATCAACAGCATCGGTATGGGAATGGCTCTGCCCACCATCAACGCGGTCGGGACAGACGAACAGAAGGACATGTTTCTGAGAAAGATGCTGGACGGGACGCACGTCTGGGTTCAGGCTTTCAGCGAACCAAACGCCGGCTCGGACGTGGCCTCGACCTCAACCCGCGCCGTTAAGAAAGGTGATGACTACATTGTCAACGGGCAGAAAATATGGACAACCAGCGCTCAATATGCCGACTGGTCCCTTGTTCTGGTCCGTACCAATCCTGACAAGCCGAAACACAGGGGCCTCAGCTACCTGCTCATCGATCTGAAGTCACCGGGGGTGGAAATAAGACCCATCAAACAGATGACAGGCGCAAGCGAATTCAATGAAATCTTTTTTGAAGACGTTTTTGTTCCCGGGAACATGCTGGTTGGCCACGAGGACGAGGGCTGGGGTATTGCCCTGACCACTCTGATGTTCGAACGCGTAATGGGTGACCTGTCCATGGCCAATACCTTCGGCGCGATGTTTACGGGCCAGCTCGAGATGGCGCGGGGCCTGAAGGTGGAAGGCCGGCCCGTGCTCGAGGATCCGATGTTCAGGCAGAAGATGGCCAAATGCTATTCTGACATCATGGTCTTGAAATACTCAGGCTTAAGGAATTTCAGCAAGGTTTTCGGCGGCGGCGTACCCGGTCCCGAAGGCTCGATCGGCAAACTCCTCTGGAGCACCCTCCAGGTGAACATGTCCGAATTGAGCATGGAGATGCAGGGCCCCTATAACCAGTTGATGAAGGGCTCCCCTCGGGCCATCGCCGACGGGCTCTATCAATATTCGTTTCTCTCATCCAAGGGCAGCGTCATCGCCGCCGGCACCACGGAAATCATGAAGAACATCATCGGCGAACGCGTTCTGGGATTGCCTAAAGACATGGCTCGAGCGGCCATAACGGAAAGGAGCTAGGCCAATGGATATAGGCTTCAATGAAGACCAGATAGAGATATCAAACCAGGCTCACCGTTTCATGGAGAATGAATGCCCCCTTGAGTTCGTCCGCGAGATGTATGAGGATGAGAAGGGTTATACCGAGGAAATATGGTCCAAAATGGCCGAGATGGGTTGGATGGGCATGCGAATTCCGGAAGAATACGGAGGTATCGGCCTGGGCATGACCGACCTCTGCATAATCCTGGAAGAAATGGGCCGAGCCGTAATGCCCGGGCCTTTCTTTTCCACCGTCGTCCTCGGAGCGGAATCCCTGCTGGAGGCCGGGAACGAATCGCAGAAGAAGGCCTATCTCCCCCGTATAGCCGAAGCGAAGCTGAAAGGCACTCTGGCCCTACTGGAACCTGACGGTGGGCCGCGCCCCGGGTGTATACAAATGGAGGCCAAGGCAAACGGTGACGGATACGTCCTAAACGGGACCAAACTATTCGTGCCCGACGCCCACGTGGCGGATTTTATGGTCGTCGCGGCCCGGACCGAACCCGGGGATGATCCCAATTCCGGTGTCACCCTCTTTCTGGTCGATACCAGCGCGCCGGGTCTGGCCATCAGGCCCTTGATAACCATGGACGCCAGCCATAAGCAGGCCGAAGTTGTGTTTGAGGAGGTTAAAGTCTCGCCTGAAGACGTGT
>JAZGHI010000135.1:0-3119 GCA_036480955.1 Candidatus Adiutricales bacterium | reverse complement strand
TACCACCAAGGACAACGTCAAGGACGTGGGCCTTGGCCTGTCCGTGTGTTACGGGTTCATCAAGGATCATGGCGGCGATATTACGGTGAAAAGCAAATACGGCTCGGGTGCGACATTTACGGTTATGCTGCCTGTGTATACGGAACCGGAAGAGTTTAGAGGCTCTTTGGGGCTTCAGGAATAGATTAACCCTCGCGGGCTTTAAGGATATTTTAGTTTCCGTCCCGCCGGTTTCTTGATTTTATCCCTCTTTTTTTACAGTTATTTCAGTTTTTACAGTATTATCCTGTTTTAAGGTCTTCCGTAAAGGCATCCTTTATCATCCATACACCTCCTTCTGCCGCCTTATTATTATAACTATCTGAGACCTCTGTAAAACGAGTATTTTTATCGCAATCAAGGCGCACGAAAAATTAACCCGCAGGAATACTATAAGTATTTCGAGGACTTAATTTTGAGCGCAACAAAGAGTTCGGGAAAAAGACGACCTTTTGCAGAAGTCTCATCTGTTTTTGCTAATAATAATTATTCATAATCGAGCCTAACCGTTCTGGTTAAGGCGCGGGTCCGGATGCTGTAAAATTTTTTCCACGAAACCTTCTCCTTTTTTTCTTGACATTCGATAATAAATATAATAAATATAAAAACTATAATAACTAGAAAGACTGAAGGGAACCGCGGCATGGAAGGTGTTTTAACCGTATTTAAAGCCAGTAAATACTGTAATGTCTCTCCCAAGACCATTATTAACTGGATAGAATCCGGCCATATAAAAGCCTATAAGACCGTGGGCGGACACCGCCGCATTCAGAAACTCGACCTGGAAGAGTTTATGAGGAAACAAGGCATTCCCATCCCTGACGAGGCTCAAATGGAAGAGAGAAAAAGAATCCTGGTAGTGGACGATGATCCCATCATCGTGGAAACGATCGTCCAGGCCCTGGAAGAAGACGCGAATGACTACGAGGTCATTTCCGCGGCCGACGGTTTCGAGGCCGGCCTTCAGGTCAGTCATTTCAAGCCGAACCTCTTGATACTGGACATAATGATGCCCGACATCAAAGGCTACGAGGTTTGCGAAAGAATCAAATCCAATCCTGATACCAAGGACACCAAAATAATGGTTCTGTCCGCCTATCTGGATGAGGAAAAGTTCAATAAAATGAAGGAGTACGGAGCGGACGCCTGCTTTTCCAAGCCGTTGCTCCTACCCCAGCTTAAACAGGAAGTGAGCCTGCTTTTGGGATTGGGCTCGGATTGAGAAGAACGTTTATCTGCCGCGAGGTGTAGAGGATCGTGTTTCATGGATTTATAGAAAACGGAGCATGGCGATGAAACTTAAAGAGGCCCTGGAGAAAAAGAAATTCATCGTTACTTCGGAGATACAGGTCCCGATCGATGAGGGTCCGCAAAATCTGGTCAAGAGTCTGGAACTGGTTCGCGGACGGGTCGACGGAGTTGCCGTCTCGGAAGTTGAGATGGAGGGTATTGTCGGGGACACTATCAAGGCGTGTGAAATTCTTCAGGAAAACCGTTTTCAGGCCATCTACCAGACCACAACCCGGCAGAAGAACCGTCTGCAGCTTGAAAAAGACCTCATCCAGGCCCACGAGTCAGGCGTGGAAAACCTGCTGGTTTTTACCGAAGACTACCGGATCACGGGTGACAGCCTTCAGGAGATGATGTTTTTTCACGTGGATTCAGGGAAACTGGCCTCGGTTCTGGAACACATTGAACAAGGACATACGGTCGAGGGCCGGGAGCTCCCATTCAAGGCGGAGTTTGTACTGGGGTCGGGTGTGGAATCCGCCTGGGGCCGGAACGTACCGGAACTGGAAATGAAAGAAATGGAGGAAATGACCAAGATCGGCACCGGTTATTTTCTCACCACCCCCGTGTTTGATCTGGATTTATTTGAGCGATTCATAAAGCAGGTTGATACTTTCAACGTCCCGGTCATCGCCGAGGTCATGATCTTGAGAACGGCCGGTATGGCCCGCTTTTTAAACCGTCATCTAAAATCCGGCCTGGTACCGGAAAGAATTATTCAGAAACTAGCCAAGGCCCCGGATAAGCAAAAGGCCAGCATCGAGCTGTTCGCGGAAACGATCAGTGGTCTTAAAGATCTCTGTCAGGGAGCGCATATCATCACTATCGGAGGAGAAGAAAAGCTTAAATATTACCTCGATGCAGCCAAACTGAGATGAGAAGGAGATTGTCTTTTGGTGGATGTCACCCTTTCTATAGACGGCCAAAACATCAGCTGCCCGGCGGGATCTAATATTTTAGAGGCGGCTGAATTAAACGGAATTAAAATACCTCGGCTCTGCCATCACCCCGACCTCAAACCGTATGGAGCCTGCAGGCTCTGCCTGGTCGAAGACGTGAAAAGCGGCCGGATCATGGCCTCCTGTGTCACTCCAGCGGGACAGGACATGGCGGTCATGACCGAATCCCCGCGGGTAATAAAGCACCGGAAAAACATTGTCCGGCTCATGATAGCCGAGCATCCGGAATCCTGCATTGTTTGCAGCAAAGGCAATCGCTGCCGGCTGCGTCTGGCCGCGGCCGAGCTGGGCGTGGGAGAGACCGAGCTTTATCCCATGCCCAACTATCAGGGTCTTGAGCAGGCCAATCCCTTTATCATCAGGGACTTAAGTAAATGCATTTTATGCGGGAAATGCATCCGGGCCGACCACGAACTGGTGGTAGTCGGGGCCATAGATTACAACATGAGAGGTTTCGAATCCCGGCCGACCACTCTGAACGAATTGGCCCTCGAACATTCCAGCTGCACTTTTTGCGGGACTTGCGTATCCATGTGTCCCACCGGCGCTCTCTCGGTGAAAAACACGTTCTACGTCGGAACGCCGGAAGAAGAATCGTTGTCCATCTGCGGTTTCTGCGGGATCGGGTGCAGTTTGATGCTTGGCACCGCTTACGGGCGGGTCATGGAAGTCAATCCTTCCGAGGACAGGGATTCCGTGAACGGGGCGACCCTCTGCGTACGCGGCCACTTTGCCCATGATTTTCTGAACTCTGACCAGCGCCTGACCGTCCCCCAAATCAGGAAAGAGGATGAATTGGTTGAAGCCTCATGGGACGAGGCCCTTGAGTTG
>JAZGHI010000134.1:0-5239 GCA_036480955.1 Candidatus Adiutricales bacterium | reverse complement strand
GCCAAATTTGACCGGATCGCGGACGAGTTGGGTATCGACACAATCGAGCTGGGTAGCTCGATGGGTGTGGCCGCCAGCGCCGGTAAGATGGAATTCGGGAACGCTGATTCCGCCTTCGCCCTCCTCGATGAAGTGGAAAAAGGAACAGAGTTCGGCCTGATCCTGTCCGATGGGGTTTACGACACCTGCAAGGCGCTGGGTATTGACAGAATACCGGCCTTTAAAAAGCAGGCCATTCCGGCCCACGACCCCCGAGTCACCAAGGCCACAGGCGTAACCTACCATACCAGCCCCATGGGCGCGGACCACACGGCCGGACTGTCTTACGAACAGCCCATGTCCAAAGAGGGACAGGTTGAAAGGTCTCTAAAAGCGCAGATTGCCAACGCCATGATGGATTCCCTAGGTTACTGCTACCTGGCCGCCCCCGGGAATCTGGCCGCGCTGATAGATTTCCTGAAAAACCTGATCAACGCCCGATACGGGCTTTCTTTGGAAGGCAAAGACCTGATAGACATCGGTCGAGAAACCCTCAAAACCGAGATTGAGTTTAATAAGGGGACAGAATTCGGCCAGGATCAGGGCAATCCGGAATTTGTAACCACCGAAGCCCTGGCTCCGACGCAAAACGTCTTCGATGTTGACCAGGACGAGGTGGCCGCCATCTGGGATCGGTTGGACACCATTGAATTGGGTTAATAGGTTTTAAAACAGACACCCTTGCTTCTTTTCTTTTAACTATCGGACGAGGGCAAGGGTGTCTTAAATTTGTAAAAAGAGGTTGTACATGCAAAGGAGCAGCCGGTCTTCCCTGAAAGCGATTTTCAACCGATTCGTATTCGGCGTTATCCTGGCCGTGATTGGCTCATGGGCCCTAGCCGCCCTGCGGTTTGATCCGGTGCTCGAATTCCTGTTGCTTGAGGAAGAGCTTCAGGCCTTGAAAACCCTCGATTACCTCTTTCTTGGTATCGCTGGTTTCGGCTTATTGATTTCTCTCCTGATCCTACCTCAACTCATCTCCCGTATCGGCCGTGTCTCTTCCCTGGGCGAACAGAAATGGTAAAAACCGCGGGATGATCAGTTGAGGCTCTTCGGTTCTTCTCTATTTTATGGCCTGGCCCACCTCAATTGACTTTAATAAATCCTGGGCCTCAGTAAAATCGGGGTCTATATTTAAGGCCTTCTTCAGAGCCTCGGTCGCCTGGGAGAATTTCTTCATCAACAGATAAACCCTGCTCAGATTATAATAAATATGTTCATCCTGAGGGTCTACCTTGAGCGCTTTTTGATACTGAATAAGGGCCGTATCATATTTGTTCTGCCTGCGGTATAAAATACCCAATGAGTTATAGACGTTAATTGTATTCGGATTGATTTCGGCCACCTGAAGCAGTATCTGTTCCGCGTTCTTATCCATATTCTTATCCATGTAAATATCAGCGGCCTTTTGCAGATTTATTTCAGCCTCCTTGGTCCGGTCCAATTGTATATACACTTCGCCCAATTTACGATAAGCCTTGGCAAAAGCATTGTTAATATGGGTTGCTTTTCGAAAACACAGAATGGCTTCGTCGTAATTGCCTTGGGCCGTATAAATATAGCCCATATTATAATAGATTTCCGCGTTCTCGAAGACGGTAAGAATTCGTTTAAAGGCGGTAAGAGCCTCCTGGTACCGGCCTTCTTTCATGAGGCTCAAACCCTGATCATAATTTTTTTCGGCTTCAATATTTTTAGGGTCAAAGTCAATCTGGATTATGTTATCAATCTTTCTTTTAAGCAAATCCGGAGTGAAGGGATGAACTACCAAATCGCTCGCCCCGGCCTCACCCGCCTCTATTACCTGGGCCTTGGTCACCGATTCCACCACCAAAAAAATGGAAACAGAGCTGGATTTTATGTCAGCCCGTATAATCTTGAGCAGGGCCAGACCGCTCATTTCAGGCAAATACCAGGCGGTAACAACAAAGTCCACTTTATAATTTTTGAACATGGCCCAGGCGTCGGTACCGTTACTCGCCTGAAGGATATCTGTGTACCCCAGGTCTCTCAGAATTTTTACTTCATTCCTCAGGATATCGAGATCATGCTCGACCACCAGGAAAGTCAGTTTACGCTTGGATAGATTCATTTTCTCTTGTGGTTCCATCAGGGACTACCTTTCAATCCAGGATGATTTGAGATGCTTTTTTGTTATTATAATTAATTGTCTCTCAGACTCAGCCTCTATCTAATCTGACTTTTGACTTCTGTTTCCTCACCTGGCCGTCTATTTCCGCACCTCTGTAATTGTATTTACTAAAGGCGTTCTTTAGATTTTCCTTTACCCCACTATTTTCTGAAGCGGCCGGAACAAAAAAGTGAATGCCGGCTGACCCGACTTCACCATTTTTTAATAAACTAGTGGCCAGGAAGAGATATTTTTCAGCCTCACTCTGTGCCTGATCTATTTCGAGCATCTCGTGACACAACTCTCCCCAAGTCATTCTGTAGATAATTTCCGCCGACTGTATCCTTGAGGCTTCTTCGGGTTCCTCCAGATTGATCACCAAGAGTTGGGAGCCGGATTTCTCAGGGATAGTCCTCTTCGCGAATTTAAGATCGCGGGATTTTATGGAGGGAAAGAGTTCGGTAATCTGCGACATCAGGGCGGACAGTGTCTCCGGCACTAAAATCCATGGATCGACTCGCAGATGCAAATCACCATGGGGGTGCCAGAGCCGGTTGTGTATTACCCAGGCTGCGGCGCGGGTCGCTCGTAGAGCGGTGTAAATCAGTTTTTCCCCTTCTTTGAAGACCAACCGGTCGTCCGAATCGGTGTAGATGCACCATTGATTATTCTTTTTAACCAGAATCAAATTCTTGGGCAGACTTTGTCTGAACCGTGTTGACGGCAGGTCTTCTATTCTGGCCTGTAAGCTGGAATGATAAACCAGCAGGCGTAAATGAAGATTAGCCAGGTTTTGATCTTCGTGTATATCCTGGTCCGGGAGTTCGGTCTTTATCCGAGTGCTTATTTCCGTATACAAATCTTTAAGCAGCGTATTTATCTCCTCGTTCAAGTGGAGTTTCTGCGAGACCGGCCAAGAGGTGTAATCTTCCATATACTTGATCTTGTCTGAACTCCAGCCCCAATCGCCAAGTAATTCCCCCAGAACTCTTTCCCTTGAACCCTGCCTGCGCCGACCGGATGTTCGTGCTGGAGTATACAGATTGAAAAAAACAGACGTTCTAATCAACTCGAGCCTTTGACTCGATGTTCCTTCGCGGCAGAAGTCCAGGACTCTCTGGGAAGTTAAGATATCCGGATCAATCGGAAACTGGTCCGATGAATAGGTGAAGACGCGGTCCTTCACGGCATCGCATAATAAGGGAAGGCTGAACGAGGAATTGGCTTGTTCGAGAATCAGTACCATCTTAACCACGGCCCCAAAAGGATCTGTCATAGCCTGCTTTAATTGCCAGCGGGCCGCCCCGATATATTCTTTCGGAAAAGGATTGTTCGGAAATCCCAGATCAATAAAATCCTGAGGAAAAAAATTAGGATTCGGGATTTGATCCAGATTCTTTGAAATCCTCTCATATTCCGAAGCGTCTATCTCCAAAGGCATTACCCACCATAAGGGAGCCCGGCCGACGAGGAGGAGCAGGCTCCGGTAGGCCTCCTCTATTAAAATACCCGGCATATTTACTGATTCCGGGTCTGAATCCGGTCTCGAAGCGAGGGAATCAATATCTTGGGGATCGAAGAGGAAAAAATTTACGTCTATGTCACCGATCTCTTCAGCCCACCTGGTAATTAATTCGAGTTTTTGATTCAGCAGACGAAGTTGCGCGGCGCTCAATTCTTTCCGGTCAACGCAAACCCAATAATCTAAATCGGATGTGGTGGCATAGCCGGCCGGACCCGATCCTCCTAAAAGGAACAGAGATTCTATAACCGACTGGGATGATAGAATCTGCCGTCGGTCAAGATTAAACTTCTTGACTAAACCTTGATCTAACCGGAAAAAACCCGAGCGGTTGAATCCATAAATACCGCACGGCGCGTCCGGCGTTTTAATGTAGCCCGGCACCAGGGGCTGATTCATCTGCAGTAATACCGGGATAGTCTGAAACACTTCCTCGAATCTACGGGAGCTTTGCTTGAACAGCTCCTGTATCCTCATGATATTATTCAGTGAAAACGCAGACTGGTTCTGAACCATCCGTCGGCCGATATGAGCCAGGTTACTTGATTTGTCATAAGTGGTCATACATTTACCAAGCTGAATTGTACGATGAATTTACCTGAATTTCTACCATACATTAACTCTTTCCTAAATAAGGCTCAAGAATTTTTTCATCTAAGGACTGAATAGTATTGGCAATCCAATATCTGATCTAAAACTCGGACTTGACGGCCAGAATGGATCGGAGTAAAAAACATCTGGAAATATTCAGCTGAGAGTTCTATGTCCGTTATCATATCATATACATAGAAAGGAGCGACTATAAAATGGGATTACTGGATGGTAAAGTAGTTATCGTTACAGGGGCCGGACGGGGATTGGGCAGAGGTCGGGAATCTGGCGAACTATAATGCTCATGGAACGACGAAGCAGGGCCGTGGGTGAATCAACACATGGTTCGTAATGAAATAATCCGGATATTTAAAGACAGGGTTCTCTCTTGGGACTGTCAGGACGTACTCGATTTGAGCAATATGCTGTACGACCTCAACTACAGTATTCAATATGATTGGGACGCGGGTATGGATTGCTGGCGTGAGACAGATGAGAAACTTGAGGATTACCTGGACTTCTCCGCTCTTCCTTCGTGTCAGATTCCCGCGGACATCATCCCAGAACAGCGTGTTTGGGCCATGGATAAAAACGGGAGATGCTTAATCAGTCTCGATTTTGATTCAACAAACTTTGGTCATATTTTTGACCACATGATCAAGTCTATAAATCAACTGCAGCCAAAAAAAATAAGCTTGCCCTGGTAGTTTGAACGGGCAAGCTTATTTGTATTTATCGCTTGGCAGAAGGCCTGATAAAGGCCTTCTTCTTCTTGAATGAGATTAATTGGCGTCAAGATTTTCCAGGATGGTGGCAATACCTTGACCGGCGCCAATACACTGGGTAGCCAAGCCGTACTTTTTACCGCTGCGCCTCAGCTCGTGGCCAACGGCCATCAGGAGACGGGCTCCAGTGGCCCCGATGGGATGCCCGATTCCGAGGGAACCGCCGTTGAC
>JAZGHI010000133.1:0-4003 GCA_036480955.1 Candidatus Adiutricales bacterium | reverse complement strand
GCAAAGCTGGATCGGTCGTGAATACGAAGCTCAATTAAGTTCGTCACGCGGTAAAGCCTCCTGTTTATTAATGAGACCCCTTTATCTTGGGCACATAAACCTCATAAATAATGAGGTCTCCGGAGAGATTAAATACTTATCAAGCCATGAAACTACCTCACTGTTTTAGCTTGATGGTTTCAGTGAGCCCGGGTGTAGGCGAACCAGTTCTTGCATCCCAGGAGGCAATCCTCGGGCCCATTCCAAAAGCGATATTGTTCCTCCACAGAGGCATCCTGATGCGGCTCTCGCGAATGAGCTTGGATATTTGCCTTCCGGCCTTGGTCATGTCCTCTTCGGATAGTGCAAACACTGATTTCTTGATCGCCGCTTCAATTTCCGGGGTGGTGTTGTAACACCAGGGCGTAGCTTTAGTGAACAGAGTGAGCCCATCTTTGGCCACATGCGGGTCGCCGCCAAAGAATGAAGCCAGGTGGGTGAGCCCCTGGTGCTTCTTAGTCCGCAGCGCCTTGTTCCAGGCGGCGTTTTCCATTATTTTAAATTCGGTCTTAATTCCTATTGCATCCAGATTAGCCGCGATGGCTTGCATAAATAACTTTCTGGTCATTTTCGTGGTAATCACGGTCTTGAAGCCCTTGGGGTATCCGGCCTCGGCCAGCAATGCCTTGGCCGCTTCCGGATCGTATGGATCGGGCTTGACGCTTGGATCAAACCCTCGTGTTACGGGAGCGATGACCTCCCCGGTTGGAGTGCCCAGTCCGAAGAGAATCTTCTCGGTAATAGTCTTCCGGTCGATGGCCATGCTGGCCGCGATGCGAACGCGCTTATCATGCCACGGGCTGGGTTTGTCGGGATAAGCCATATCAGTATAAAGCAGAACTTGTTCCTGAGTGTCTCTGACTATCTTTAAGCTCAACCTCGGGTCGTCCCGCACCTGCTGGAGATGGGGCCCAATAAGGCCCACGATATCCGCTTCTCCGGTTTTCAACATGGCCAACCGGGTGCTGGCTTCGGGAACGGCGATGAACTTTAACGTTTTGAACTCAGGAGGTTTTCGGTAATGGTCTTTAACGGCCGCCAATTTGACCCATCGATCCGGCTTATAATCGACCCATCTGAACGGCCCGGCCCCAATCGGCTTTTCGGCAAATACCTTATCGCCCACCTTTTCCCGGTATTCCTTTGGGAAAATACCTGGGAGCTGTGACCACCATGGCCAGGGGCTTGTTAAGTAAAGGCGTATTTCATGAGAGCCCTGCACCTCAATCTTCTTTATTCTTCGCTTTAATAATCTCTTCCCAACATACTTGCTATCCTTGCGCATATAGGTGTCCAGACTGTATTTCACATCCCCAGCCGTCACTTCAGCCCCGTTATGAAATTTGACGCCCTTCCTGAGGACAAAGTCGATAAAGCTCCAGTCTGGAGCGATCTCCCAGGATTTAGCCAGGGCGGTCGGAAGGACGTTCCGGTCCTTATCACTCTTGGACAGGCCATCAAACAAGGCTTCGGGAAGCACTGCTTGTCCAGCGCCAACCAGGGTAACGGGATCACCACCGACCATGGAGAAATGGCTGGCTTTTGTAACAAACACCACCTCCCCGGTCTGTGCCGCATTTTTCTTGGCATAGCCCGGCACAAGAAACATGATCGTTGACAGGCCTATGATCAACCAGACTATGAAAAGATGTCTATTTCTGTTTTCTTTCATCTTTACTCTCCTTTTGATTTGGACTGTTAATGACATGGCAGGCAAGTCAATTTATCAATACCTTTACTTACAAGCTAACCCGCCAACTTCTACCTTAATTGTCCTGAACGATGTCGGACCACCCCCCCAAGTTCTTAGGTTCATTCAGATGAGCTTTTTGGTTTTTCTGTTTTTATAAATCAATGACATTCAATTTCCTGATCTGAAAATGCTGTTATACTTTCGCCCTTTGAAAGCAGATTCCTATCCTTTTTTCACCTTCGATACCTGTTCCTAAAAGCTGGCGGCATGCTCGGCAATATCTCCAGTAAAGATCACACCAGCCTCGATGGCCCGGTCCACCTCCGAGTCGCTTAATCCCAACAGCTCCTTGAATACATATTCAGTATGTTCTCCGAAACAAGGCGCCGGTTTAAACGCTTGCGCGGGGACGCCGGACATCTTATACCTCGGGCCGATCATGACTGTTTCTCCAGCTTCGGGATGGTGTACTGTCCGCCAGAACTCTCTGCCCTTAAGCTGCGGGTCGGTATAAAGTTCGGCGATGCTTAAGACCGCTCCCGCCGCGACTCCGGCCTTTTGCAAAGCATGCATGGCCTCATACTTATCCTGTTTGACGGTCCATTCTTCAACCAGCTTATCGAGGCCGTCCTGATTTTCAAGCCGGCTGTACAGGCTGCTAAACCGCTCCTCCCCCGTCCAGGGCGGGCGGCCGATGACGTCACGAAACGATTCCCATTCCTCATCAGAACCAACGGCCACAGTTATCCACTCATCCTCACCTTTACACCGATAGCAGCCGTGCGGGGCCATGGCATCCTGATTGTGCCTGTTGCCCAGGTGCCTTTCCGACCTGTCATTTATTGTTTTATCCAGAATGGTGGGTCCGATAAAATTCAAGGCCGACTCCAGCATGGAAATGTTGATCTGCTGGCCCTCCCCGGTCTTATCCCGATTGAGAATCGCGGCCAAGAGAGCCCCGGCCATGTGCATTCCAGTTACAGGGTCAATGTGGTCAACCCCGGACCGATAGGGGGTTTCGTCGTTTAAATAGCCGGTCATGGCCATGTAACCGCTCATAGGTTCCTGTATGACCCCATAGGAATGATAACTGGCCCAGGGACCGCTGGTGCCATAGCCGTTACTGCTGGCCACTATAATATCGGGTTTCACTTTCTTTAATTCATCAAAGCCAACACCCAGCCTGTCCATAACCCCAGCCGCATAATTGTCGAGCACGATGTCGCTTATCTTAACCAGTTCCTTAAGCAGCCTTTTGCCCTCGGTCTTGGTAAGGTCCAGGCTGATTGACAACTTCTGCCGGTTGAGCACGTTGAAAATACTCTGTTTGTTCCAGGGCTTGCCTTCTTCTTTACCTCCAGCATAGGTACCGGAAGAGGCTTTCCTGTCGCCCCGAGTCGCGCCGTAGGGAGGTTCAACCTTTATAACCTCGGCACCGAGGTCAGCCAGATGCTGGGTGCAATGCGGACCGGCCCAGGCCTGTGTACAATCCGCGATTCGGATTCCTTCAAGCGGTAGATTACCCATAATTTATCTATCCTCTAATTAGATTCTCGTCTGGACTAGCTCGATTAGCGTACCGAACGTGCTTTTGGGATGGAAAAAAGCTACCCGCCATCCCGGCCACCCGATTACCCCCGGTCCGACGACCTTCAGCCCTTGGGCCAAATAAGACTCAACTTCCGCCTCTATGTCATCCACCTCAAAACAATGATGGTGGACACCCTCGCCACGGTTTTTTAAAAATTTACCTATTACACCGTCCTCGGCAATGGGTTCCATGAACTCGACTAGAGTATCGCCCAGCCTGACCCAGCTGGCCTTAAAGTCTCCCTCTCCCTCTGGCCGGGGAAAATCCACCTTAAAGGCGGATTCGGCTATTTCTTGAACCTGATCGAGGGAGTTCACCGCGATACCTATATGATCAAGGCGCGTAATCATCTATCATTCCTCCTGAATCTATATCGTTCCGCCCTGCCTCAGCGCGGCCAGCTCTTTTTTATGGAAGCCCAGCCGGGAGCAGTATATTTTCTCGTTATCCTCACCCAGCAGAGGGGCCCTGCCCACCTGCCAGGGTGTCCGGCTAAACTGCACCGGACCACCAGAATAAACCGCCTTGCCGTGGAATGGGTGCCCTATGGTTTTATAGAAATGCTGAGATTTAAGCTGCGGACAATCCACCAGGTCATCGACACCGCGAATCCACCCGGCGGCGGCCCCCCGTTTGGTATTGAAAAACTCAAAACCATTCTCCTTCCATTCTTCGAGGTC
>JAZGHI010000132.1:0-3731 GCA_036480955.1 Candidatus Adiutricales bacterium | reverse complement strand
GAGTCTGGAAGGGATCATCAAGAATGAGATTGCCCTTTCGTATAAACTCCTGAGATACTTGAACTCTGCTTTTTTTGGACTAAGGGTAAAAGTAAGCTCCATTCGGCAGGCTCTGGCCCTTTTGGGTGAGAACGAGATTAAAAAGTGGGTTACCCTGGTTACTTTAGCCAATATGGGGCAGGATAAGCCGGATGAATTAGTTTCCACCGCTATTGCCCGGGGAAAATTTTGTGAGTTGATCTCGCCGGAGATAGGGTTTAGAGATCGAAGTTCGGACCTCTTCCTTTTAGGCTTGTTCTCGGTAATCGATGCCATTATCGATCGGCCCCTGGAGGAGATACTGTCTGAAATATCCTTGGTTGAGGACATAGAGGCCGCACTATTAGGTGAAGAGAACCAGCTGAAGAAGGTGTATGACCTCAACCTTTCTTACGAAAAAGGGGAATGGAAGACTGTGGCCGAATTAAGCAGCGGTCTAAAACTGGATGAGGTAAAGCTGCCGGCCCTTTATTTAGAGGCGGTCGAATGGGCGAACGAGGTCTTTAGAGTGGGCACTTCTTCCGATTAGCTGCATCAAATAGTAAAGGAGTGAGTAACGACCGCACCGTAAAATATTTTCGATTAAACAGCATCTCACCGGCCCAGCTCCCCCTTAGACCTCAGCCTTTTGTATTGACCAATTAAAAGTCAGCGCATATTATTAGCCGGCCTTAATATACCTGAGGGGAGTAGGCGGTTTATGATATTCAGAAAGGGACGAGTCCAAGATGTCCCGCAAATTTACCACCAATTAGCCAAGCTGAGTGATAAGGGGATACTCCTCCCCCGATCATTGAGCGAATTATACGATCTTATCCGTGATTTTTACGTCACCTGCCCGGATGATGAACCAGAAACAGTGGCCGGAATGTGCGCTCTGCATATATGCTGGGCCGATCTGGGTGAAATTCGGTCACTGGCCTTAAAAGAAGAACTCCGGGGCCGCGGAATCGGACGCAGGCTTGTTGAGGAGTGCATAAAAGAGGCCCGGGAATTCGGCTTGAAGAACCTCTTCGCTCTTACATATATACCTGAATATTTTATGAAATTAGGTTTTAAGCACGTAGAGAAATCCAAATTGCCCCAGAAAATCTGGTCTGACTGTTTCAAATGTGTCAAATTCCCCGAATGCGATGAAGTCTCGCTGGTTCTAGAATTATGAGCCTAGGATCAAGCAGTGGCCGTAAGATGAAACAAGCAGCCCTGACTGCCCGAGATTGGGTCTTTTTTCATAGCTGGCCGGCCTTTATTGATAGTTCGAACAATACGGGAATTCTAGAATATGCTTGACAGTTATGGTGCAACATGTTACATGTTTTGACCGGGAATACTTAATCGCTTAACAGCTTGAATGTACGACAACGAGCGCTGGTTTGTTCAGAAAAACGCTGACTATTCTAATCGTTTCCCAAGACGGTGCCAAGGTCAAGAGGGTAATTGCCCCTAAGCTCTTGACTTACTTCATTATTCTTATCTTCGTTTCATTTATCGCCTATTCCGCCGTAACAACCTATCAGTATCACGGCCAAGACGACCGGTCGGCCGAACTGGAGCGGCTCCGCCAGAAAGCGGTCAAGCAGAACATACAGATTCACGCCTTCTCAGATCACATCCGGCTTCTGCAAAAAGAGATGGATAAGCTTACCCAGTACAACAAGAAGTTGATGGAAAGGGCCTCCATTCCTGAAGAACTGCAAGCTTTGACCTCACTGGCGCTGGGTGGTTCAAGCAGTGAAACAACTGGTTTAGCCAGCCGGTCTCCCGTGCGGCAGGAAGCCCTGATCCGCAAGCTGCATTCTGACCTGGAAAGCTTATTGACCAGGGCTAGTTTTCTTGAACAGAATCAGCATAAATTGGATAAACATTTCGAAGACGCCAGATCTATTCTGGTCAGCAGCCCCACCCTCAGACCGGTCAATGGCTATATTACTTCCGGGTTTGGGTACCGGTCTCATCCCCTGACCGGAAAAAAGGAATTCCACAAAGGGTTGGACGTCAGAGCCCCCCGGGGCCACCCGGTTATTTCCCCGGCCAACGGCATTGTGCTGTCCACGCGCCGAAACGCCGGGTATGGCCGTATGGTAGTGGTCGATCACGGCTATGGTATTGTTACAAGGTACGGGCATGTCTTGAAAGTTTTTGTCAACCCCGGCCAGAGAGTCAAACGGGGCGAGAAATTGGCCGCGGTCGGGTCCTCGGGGCGCACTACGGGGCCGCATCTGCATTACGAGGTAATTAGAAACGGTATAGCGGTAAATCCCATCAGATATCTAGCTCGTAGATGAGGTCCAAAAAAATCAAGTGAGATTTTTTAAGATGGGAATGGATAACTCCCCCCCGATAAAGACTTTATCGGGGGTTTCATTTTGTGTATGATAGAATAAGAGTTGAGAATTATGTTTGGTCAAGTCATAAAAAAGATTGTCGGCAGTAAATATGAGCGTGATCTGAAAAGGTTGATGCCTGTGGTCGAGAGGGTCGGGGCTTTTGAACCAGAAATAAAATCCCTGACCGATGAACAGTTAAGGCTCAAGACCGGGCAATTCAAAGAACGGCTCGACAAAGGGTCTAGCCTGGATGAACTGATGTTCGAGGCGTTTGCCGTAGTAAGAGAAGCGGCCGTGCGGGTTATCCAACAGCGCCATTTTGACTGTCAGGTTATGGGCGGTATCGTCCTGCACGAAGGTAAAATCGCGGAGATGAAGACCGGTGAGGGGAAGACTCTGGCCGCGACTATGCCGGTATATCTCAACGCCTTGACCGGCCGGGGTGTGCATGTGGTTACGGTGAACGATTATCTGGCCCGCCGTGACGCTGAATGGATGGGCGCCATATATGAATCCCTGGGGCTGTCGGTCGGAGTAATTGTAGCCGATCTTGAAGACGAACAAAGGAGGGAGGCGTACGGCTCAGATGTAACCTACGGGACGAACAACGAATTCGGCTTTGATTATCTGCGCGATAATATGAAATTCAGTTTGAAAGACTACGTGCAGCGCGAATTTCATTTTTGTATCGTGGATGAGGTGGACTCTATTTTAATCGACGAAGCCAGGACTCCACTCATAATTTCAGGCCCGACTGAAGAATCCACCGAATTGTACTATCAAATCAACCGGATTATCCCCAAGCTCCGAAAAGAGGCGGATTACACTATTGATGAAAAGGCCCGCACCGCGGTCTTGACCGAGGAAGGTATATCGCATTCGGAAAAATTTCTCAAGGTCGATAACCTTTATGAGCCTGAATACTTAGAGCTTCTACACCACCTCAACCAGGCCCTCAAGTCACATACGCTTTTTAGCCGGGATGTGGACTACATCGTAAAAGCCGGTGAAGTGATTATCGTTGATGAATTTACAGGCCGGCTTATGCCCGGCCGGCGGTATTCCGATGGATTACACCAGGCCCTCGAGGCGAAAGAAGGAGTCAAGATCGCGCGGGAAAACCAGACACTGGCTTCAATCACTTTCCAGAATTACTTCAGGATGTATGAAAAACTCTCCGGTATGACCGGAACGGCCGATACCGAAGCGGCCGAGTTCGCCAAGACCTACAAGCTGGATGTCGCGGTCATCCCGACAAACGAGGAGATGATACGTACGGACTATCCGGACGTCATATATCGTACCGAAAAGGAAAAATTCGAGGCTGCAATTAATGAGATCGAAGAGCTTCACGCAGAGGGCAGA
>JAZGHI010000131.1:0-4271 GCA_036480955.1 Candidatus Adiutricales bacterium | reverse complement strand
ATTTCTATTTTGTCGGATTGTTTAGACAAAGTTATTTTTTAAGATTCTTCTCCAATTTAGTTGGAGAACAGGGTTCGAGGATTCAAGGGGTCAAGGGTCCAAGCGTTTGTTCAAGCGTTTGCTCACCAACGATTTTATCAGCGCTTTGAGCATCCTTTCAACTTCCTCTGTATCATCCTTGAGAGCCTTTAAATTTTCTTTTTTTTCATAATTTAAATCACCTGAAAGCAGGACCTGGGTCTCCAATTCGCAAACAGAACCATAGGCAATATATAAAGATCCAAACATAGCCCGGATGACTTTTGCCAAACTTTCAGCTCTCTGTAATTCTTAAGCATTTCACTCGAATCCTTAGACCCCTGACCCCTTGAATCCTTTCAAAATCATTAATTTTTTTACAGGCTTTTCACTGGTGGCCCTTGACAGCAGTCGCCTGGTTAACTCTGTGGGAGAATGCAAGCCATAAATTTTTATTGACCGAAGCGGGCGCGGACCGTCAATCAGTCTGCCAACATGTCTGGTAATTGTCAAAATCTGATGAGGCGGGGATTAAAGGTTAAGTTATTCCCTCATTGGTTCCCAGTCATTAAAACTTTTGACAAATTCGCTCCGACTGCCAGGAAGTTCGTTCAAAGCGAATAAAAAAACCGCCTGGAAAGCCTGTCTAAACAAATTCTCTATACAGAAACTAAGGTTTGTTTGCAAGTGTAAAAGAAGCTCCTCAATTAAGAAACCGGGCCGCCTCATTGGCGCGCCCGGTTTTGGTAAGGTGTAAAATTACCAACTTCAGTCCATGATTTTTTTGACCGGTACTTTCTTCATTTCCCACTCACCGTCTTTATAGGTGCAGTTGGCGAAAGCCAGCCAGTTTTCTTCATCCATCTTGGGTGTGTCGGACCGGAAGTAGTATCCAGGCCACCTGGTTTCCTCACGGAACAGGAGGGTCTGCAGGTGGGCGTCGGCCTGCCACATGCGGTGGATGTTTTCCCAGCATCGTTCCAGCTCATTAAGGCTACGGGCAGCCAGTTTCTCCTTGTCCTCTTTGAGAAAAGTCATCAGCTCAATACCGCGTTTAATCAGATTATCGCTGGTCTTGAAAGCTGCGGACACACCACCGGCATATTCATCCATAATTTTCTGCAGACGGAACATGAACTGCTGCGGAATGATGTAATTAGGATTAATGTCGGGGTCAGAGGTCATGCCGGAGTGCTCCTCGAAAACGCCCATGGGCTTTAAAATCATTTCCTGCAAGGCGTCTACGTCAGCCTGGTTTACTTCCGGTTGCGAGTTGTGGGCCACGATCCATTTGACCGCCTGCTTTGCGCTAAAACGGCCTTCGGCGTGGGAGCCGGAAGAGAACTTATGGCTCGAAGCGCCAGAGGCGTCACCGGCGGCAAACAGACCGTTAATCGTGGTCATATTGCCGACGTCTCCCCAGAAATAATCGTCCGGGAGTTCGCCTTTGCCCTTCAGATCGGTAGGCCCGGAAACCCAGGCGCCGGAGGCGCCGGAGTGGGAACCGATGAAGTAAGGCTCGCAGGCCATGATTTCGGAATGTTCTACCTCAGGGGCAATGTTCATACCGGCCCAGAGGATGGCCTGGCTGATGGTCATATCCAGGAAGTCTTCCCAGGCCTCGGACTCCAGTTCCCTCATCTTCCTCTTGAAGACCTTCGGGTCATCCTTGAATTCCTCGGCTATGTTGGCGATGGCTTCGTGTGTCTCCATGTACAGAGGACCGAGACCCGCGTCCACATCCAGCATACCCAGGTAGTTACGCAGGTTAGCCGGGATGGGCTTGGCCAGACCGTAGGGAGCCCAGTTTTCCAACTCGTCTTCACGGACTACCATGTATTCACCACCACCGGCCGAAATAGCGCGGGATTTAAACAGCAGGAACCACGCGCCGACCGGTCCGTAAGCATCCTTGAAGCGTACGGGAATGAAGCGAATTTCCTGGCAGGTCATCTCGGCGCCGGCCTGGATGGTAAAGTAGGCGGAGGAGCCGCTGTTAAACGGAGCATACCAGGAACGGCCCAGACCTTCTCCTGTGGAACGCGGTTTGAAGACATGGACCGCGCCGCCCATGGCGCAGATAACGGCCTTGGCTTTGAATACGTAGAATTTGTCTTCACGTGTCGAGAAACCGACGGCGCCCGCGATGCTGGAGCCGTCAGCGCTCAACAGCGGATGAGCTATGAAGACACGCTCGTAAATATCAGCTCCGGCGTCGGCCAGAGCGTTTTTAGCCGCCTCGGCCACGATCACCTTGTAGGACTCGCCGTTGATCATTAACTGCCAGCGACCCTCGTTAACGTAATTACCTTCTTCGTCTGTCCAGATCGGCAGTCCCCATTTCTCGAAGAGATGGACACTGGAATCCACGTGGCGGGCAATATTGTAAACCAGGTCTTCACGGCTGATACCCATCAAGTCCTGACGTACGTAATGTACGTAGTCCTCAAGGGTGTTAACGCCTTTTCCGTAGTTTATATACTGGTTAATGGCTGAAAGGCCCATGGCCACGGCACCGGAACGGTCAAACGCCGCTTTATCAACCAAGGTCACTTTTAAGCCGTTTTTCTTGGCCCAGTAGGCAGCTTCAACCGCTGCGCCCGTGGCCGCCATACCACCACCCACGATCAGGAGGTCAGTGGTTACTTCTACCGTTTCAAAATTCGCCATTAGTTTACCTCCTACAACTGGGGCAGTTTGTCAGCGCCTGTGGAAGCAGGTTCTGTCATCAGGTTAGGGCTATCGAGATCTCCATCGCCTTCATCATAGCCACCAAGAGGCACAGCCGTACCTTCCGTGGTGGTCCGGATGGGGAACTTAAAGCGTTTGAGAGAACCATCGCGGAATTTAACCGTCCACATGATGTCCTCGGAACCGCGCAGTGGGACTACGCTGGCGCCCAAAGGCACGAAATCGGCGTAACCACGCACGTCAACGGCTTGCTGGGGACATATTTTTACACAGTTGTAACATTCCCAGCACATAGACGGATCCTGATTAGAAGCCATCGGCTTTTCAGGATCAGAAGTGTCCAGAATCATCAAATCGTTGGGGCAAATGTGTATGCACGCAGTTAAATCCTGCCCTTTGCAGCCATCGCACTTTTCTACAATTACATAACTTGGCATCTATTTCCTCCTAATGTAAATAATCGACTCATTGAATTTGAGTGATAAGGTACCAAAATAAATAATGGATAACGCTTTCTTATCACCTCCCTGTTCTGACTTCCGTTTTAGGCCAACTTTGCGGTCTCTCCTGATTGATTTGGCTGAGAATCCCGGTCGGATTTGTATTTTGGAGTAAGGCAGGGCCGATTCTATTCTCTTTTCGGTGACCTGCCGTTTAAATCCTTTCCGGTATCAAACCGACACCTGCTACATTGAGGTTTTTCTCTTCTTCTCTATTTTTGCACCAGGGAAAATACCCCTTGTGCATTTTTGGACAATCTATCCTAAGGCTTCCTGCCTGTCAAGAAAAATTTGGGCGAAAATCTTTACAATATGGTTAAATAATTAAAATTAACCCCTCTTTACAGGTTTCACAAATAATATGAATTAGTTGAATAAACGCTAGAATTTTAGGCTAGAACGGCGCCTGGTGGAAATGAGAAGACTTGGTCAAGCCGGTTGACGGGGTCTGAAAAAGGATTCAATCCTCGAGACCCGGGTAATCGTCCAGAAAATTTGTAGCTGAATCGGGTAGTTGCGCGTTTTGGCTTTTTAGCTGGATCTCAAGTAGTTGATGGTTTTTAAAATATCGAAAAGACAGCTTTTTTACGCTTGCAGGCAGCTGAAAACCAACCCTTTTTAAAAAGTTGCCGGCATCGATAACCCCTTGTAAACCTTTTTTTCCTTCACCGGGAGATCGAACGATAGAAACGGGAGGGAATTTCTTGTTGCGTAAAAGCTTTACTCCAAGGGAGGAGGTTTTTTCATTGTACCATAATTCACAGCCCAAAGTCTCCAAGACAATATCACGCATGACCTTCTCTGGAATTATCAAGCTTCCGTCGGGATCAAGGCCGATGGTGATATCTGGATATGATTCTATCTCAGCCACTAATTCCTCCGGTTCGCCTCAAGGCACGATTTTATTTAGCATAGTTACAATTTGTAAGAAAGCTTTTTATTTTAGAATCATCTCCAAAAGAGTTGATGATTTTGAAAGGATTCAAGGGGTTAAGGGTCTAAGGATTCGAGTGAAATGCTTAAGAATTACAGAGATCTGAAAGTTTGGCAAAAGTCATACGG
>JAZGHI010000130.1:0-8004 GCA_036480955.1 Candidatus Adiutricales bacterium | reverse complement strand
CCGCCTACCGTACTTCTTTGAAGTCTGCCAACGGGTGTCAGCCGGGCTGCCCGAAACAGGATCCATGGGCCTGGGTCATTCGGGGCCCTGGAACATCGCTATTCAAACCAGGGGCGCGGAAGATCTGCTCATAGACACGGCCACCGATCCCGGGTTCGTTCACGAACTCATGAAGTTTACCACAGAAACCGTTCGGGCCGTGGGCGACGCTTTGATAGAGGCGGGTTTCTCTCCGTCTCTGGGTGAAGCCTCGGCCTCGTGCAGCCTGATCTCACCAAAAATATACCGCGAATTTATAAAGCCTTATCATAAGGAACTGAGAGACTATTTCAGGTCCAAAGGGGCGAATCTGAGCCTGCATGTCTGCGGATTCATAGATCCCATCATGGAGGATGTTATCGAAACCGGTGTAACTTTCCTCAGCCTGGATGCTCCATCATCGCTCGAGAAAATAGTGGAATTGTCCAAGGGCAGGGTTACTATCATGGGTAATGTCCCCACCGCCCTTTTCGCCACGGCCAGCCGGGAGGAAATGGAACAGGCCATCGACGGCTGTCTCAATACCGCGGCCGAGGGCGGCGGCTACGTTCTGGCCTCAGGGTGCGAGATTCCTTTAAATTCCACCGAAGACAGGGTTGATCATTTTTTTGAATACGGCCGAAAATCGAGCCGCTCATTTTTAGCAAAGCTGAAAGAAACAAGGCCGGATATGTTTTAAGCCAAGCCACTCATATCCACTTTGTTGACTTTAGGCCCGGTTCATTATTGATATCTGGGACTCGGCCTTGTCCAAAAGCCGGATATCCTCCCATTAAAACAATTTCTTCGATGCAGGCCCTAGCGCTGCCCGAATCTTGAGGCAGTGCTTTGTGTCTGGTTTTTTTATTTATCTTTTTAAAGAATAAGCCGCCCGGGGTCTCATCTTTTCCTGTTCAAAAGGGGTCTTTTTGTGGCAAACACTTCAGTATGTCCGTAATTGGAGAAAACCAGTCGAGCATATACCGGTTTGTACGCCGGGCCATTCTAAGCGATGCGGTCGGCTCATGGGCCGGAACCATTTTTTTCACCCTCTGGATAGGACAGCGGTTCTATTTCAGCCGGAGCCGGCCTTTTCTCTGGTGGCTTATAACATTCCAGTTCTGCCTGTTTGTAATGGCCTATCTGACCAGGCGGAAGGCAAAGGAACACGCGCATGGATTTAAAGAGGTCGTGTTTCCCTTTATCTGCGCGGCCATGCCCTTTGCCCTCGTGGATTACCCGTTCAAACCGATTGGAAGACCGATCGGAAATTATGAACCTCTCTATTCGGGGCTCATGGTTCTCGGTACAATATTAATTATCTGGGGAGTGCTGTATTTAAGGCGATCTTTTTCGATCATGGCCGAAGTCAGGAGTCTGACCACCACAGGTATCTACAGGGTAAGCCGCCACCCGATGTACCTGGGTTCGATCCTTTCCTCGTTCGGCATCCTCCTCGCCCGGTTTAACGTAATTAATGTGGGCATCTTTCTTATATTCTGCTCGTTCCAGGTCTATCGCGCCTTCCTCGAAGAAAAAAAGATCATAGCCGCTTTCCCTGATTACCGGAAATACGCGGCCCAAGTCGGATGGTTCTGGAGGCTCGGCCGGCGAAGAACGGGCTAGCTGCGCTCACGGTCCCCCCCACCGTCTCTTCAAGCGTTTATCATAATAAAAAATCAGGACCAGTCGGACTGAACCGCTCCAATTCCTATAGGCCACGGGACCATATTTATGATAAGAGTTCTAGGTCTGAAATATTGGGCCTTAGCGGCAAACGGAAGGGAGTAGTATTTTATGGAGCTAAAAAACAAGGTAGCGCTGGTAACGGGAGGAGGCCGAGGTATCGGCGAGGCTATAGCCATAGCCTTTGCTCAGCAAGGGGCCGATGTGGTTGTCGCGGCTCGGACTGGCCATGAAATTGAAAATACGGTTAAAAAAATTAAGGAAACCGGTCAGAAAGGGATTGCCATTCAGGCTGATTTAAGCCAACGGAAAACAATTTTCACCTTTGTCGACGAGGTTTTTTCTCACTTCCCCGCCATAGATATCCTGGTGAATAACGCGGGGATCGGGAGCGGCCAGAACGCGAAACCGATTATCGAATATGACGATGATTTCTGGGATACATCCATTTCTTTAAATCTAACGGCTCCGTATCTATTGACCAAGGCCTTCCTGCCTAAAATGGTGGAGCGGGGATGGGGGCGAATTATTAACCTCTCTTCCGTCGCCGGTAAAATGGGATATCCAACGGGAGCCGCCTACAGCGCATCCAAGCATGGCCTGATAGGCCTTACCCGGACAGCGGCGCTTGAGGTTGCCACCAACGGTGTTACGGTTAACGCGATCTGCCCGGGTCCGGTTCGCACACCCATGCTGGCTAAACGGATGCAGGTTAGTTCTGAACTCAGCGGAGTTCCCTTAGATGAAATGGAAAAGAATATGAACCCCATCCAGCGTCTATTAGAGCCTCAAGAGATAGCTGACATGGCTGTGTATCTTGCTTCCGACAAGGGAAATGGAATTACCGGCCAGGCTTATAATATCTCCGGGGGCTCCATGATGCATTAGTGAACGGCATCTAAGCTTATGCTTTAGTAGCCAAATGAAGTAAAAGAAGTTTACCAAAGTCACGATGTTTCTGCTTTAAAGCGGGTAAATATATGAGACCTCTGCAAAACTTCGTCCTTTGGCCCAACTCTTTGTCGCGCTCGAATTTAAGTCCTCGAAATACTACAAGTATTCCTGCGGCTTAAATTTTCGTGCTCCCGCCGAGAAGCGATTTGACCTCAAATTACTCGTTTTGCAGAGGTCTCATAGTAAAGCAAAAATTAAGTCCGGAGGAAAAAATGGCAGCCATCTTGGAAGGCATAAAAGTAATAGACGTATCTCAGGTAGCGGCCGTGCCCATGGCCTCGAGGATACTGGCGGATTTCGGGGCCGATGTGGTGCACGTGGAGAATCTGGAGACCGGGGATATTTTTCGGCACGTACTGGCCGCCTCTCAGACCAGCACGCAAACCGGGGTTAATTACGTATGGGAGCATTACAACCGAAACAAACGCTCCATGACCCTGGATATTACCAAAGAGACCGGGCGGGAGATCCTGCACCACCTGCTCGGTACTGTCGATGTCTTTACTACAAACCTAAGGCCCTACCAACTTGAGAAATTCAAACTTGAATACGAAACGCTTCAAAAAATCAATCCCAGGCTGATCGCGGCCTACCTGAGCGGCTTTGGCCAGGAAGGTGAGGAGAAGGATTTCCCGGCTTACGACCACACCGCCTACTGGGCCAGGTCAGGCATACCCCACAAGTTGAGGGCCATGGCCCCGGCCCTGCGGGAGCACGGCGCTATCCTTCCAGCTTTCATCCCCTCCTTCGGTGACCATGTAGCCGGTTTAGCCCTGTGTTCAGGCATTATCCTGGCGCTTTACGATCGAGAGAGGACCGGCCTGGGACGAGAAGTAACCGGTTCACTCTTTCAGTCCGGTACCTACCAGATGTCTTGGGATGTGGCCGCCGCGCTTGCGACTGGTGAGGACTGCTTGATCATCGATCCTGAGAAAGACATTCTTAATCCCTTATACGCTCAGTACCTCACAAAAGACGATCGATGGCTTCTATTCACGGCCCTTAATCCCATGCGCTATAAGGATCAGGTCTTTAGGGCCATAGGCCGCGAAGACTTGATCGGGGACCCCATGTTCGAGACTATCGAAAGCTTCGTGGAGAATCAGGCCTTCCTCAAGGGGATAATGACCGAAACTTTCAAGACCAGGGACATGAATGAATGGGTGAAAATCTTGAATAAAGAGCGAATACCCTATTCGCCGGTGCAGAATTTTACAGAGGTGGTCAATGATCCTCAAGCCAGGGCTAACGGCTTCTTCGAATCATACGAGCATCCGGAACACGGCCGGATAGAGGGGGTGGCCAATCCCATCAATGTGGGTAAAAATGAGAAGAGTGTGCGTTTGCCCGCGCCTGAATTCGGTCAGCATACTGAGGAGGTTCTTCTGGAACACGGATATAATTGGGATGACATCACCCGGTTCCAGGAAGGGGGCGTCATTGCAGGCGGGTAAGCCGGAACGATCCCCCAGCCTACCAGGGGATAGAAAAACCACAACTCTTGAGGTTCGGTAAGCAGATTGAGAATCATAAAAAATCCGTTAAAAACTAAATAAAAAACCAGATGGTTGTAAAAATCGATCCGGTCCTGACTCGTTTTTGTGCCAGACCCGTAGCTTCGTTGTTATTATGCTGATTTTCCATTGTTTTTCTCCTTTTTTTTATCCATGTGAGGTTATCAGAGCGCATGAGGATCAGAAACTGAACAAGGGCCGGGCCCTTAGAACCGGCCCCTGTCTCAGAATTTAAGAAGGTTTAACGGCCTCGATGTAGGCGGAGGTAACATAATCGACAGCGTTTTCACTTCTGGCCGGGTCCCACTCCTTGAGAAGTTCCCGGTTGTTGTCCTTCGGTGTAATGGTAATTTCCTGAAATCCGGCTTGCTCAATCATTTCGATGACATCTTCGGTAGTGGCCGCTCCACCGATGCAAGCCCCCACCAAGGCCAGATCGTTCCGGACCTTCTCGGGTAGTTGAGCTGTCGCCAAAACGTCCGAGATTGACAGTCTGCCGCCAGGTTTGAGAACTCGATAGGCCTCCCGGTACACACTCTGCTTATCAGGGGAGAGGTTGATCACACAGTTAGACATAATAATATCCGCGGTGTTGTCAGCCACCGGCAGATTTTCTATCTCACCCAGCCGGAACTCGACGTTGTTTGTTTCCATTTTTGCCGCGTTTTTTCTGGCCAGACTAATCATTGCCGGGGTCATGTCCACTCCGATTACGTTACCGGTCTCCCCAACTTCCTTTGAGGCCAGAAAGCAGTCAAAACCTCCACCGCTTCCCAGGTCCACAACCGTCTCTCCCGGTTTCATGGAAGCCAGGGCCACGGGATTACCGCAGCCAAGGGCCATGTTGGCCCCTTCAGGAACACTATCCACGTCCTCTTTACTGTATCCCATGATGGCCGACATCCGCTCGGTAGTGGCGGTCGATTGCCCGCCACAAGAGGAGGCATCGGCCATGCCGTCGGAAGGACCACAGCATGAAGCAGCGTCGGCAATGCCTTCGGAAGGACCACAACATGAATCGGTCTGGGTCGATTCAATGTTTATCGGCGCCGGTCCGCAACCGCAACCGCAATCAGCCTGGGTTGTTTCAGCATTCGCGCCATTATCCCTGGCAATTTTGCCGTAACTTTCCCGGACCGCCGCTCTTACTCTTTCTTGTTCATTCGTTTCCATTTCTTCCTCCTTTTTCTAATATGTTGTTAAAAACAACATCTGTTTGGTTGGTGCAAAATTTCGTCTCAAAATTCAAATGCTGTAAAATCCTGAGATAGCTGCCAAATGCATTAAGGTATTGTTCTCGTACCCCGATGGAGGTCCCATGGGCCTTCGGGTCCAACCATTGACACCCATTATAAAACCAGCCCTATTCAAAGTTTGTCTATTATTCCGGGCTAGGAGACGGTTGGGGTCCCGGAAATTTAATCGTTTCAGCCACGCCCATACGATTTGGAAAAAGTTCTTCGCGGTGTAAGTATCATCGGTTTCAGCCTTGGCCAAAGCAGTGATTTTTTCTTCATGGATGGGCCTGATTTCACGGTCTTTCTTTGGAACTACCGCGTCTGCCGGGGATTTCCCGCCGGTCAAGTCGACCCTGACATCCCGAAAGTCCTGGTTGGTTTCTTGCGTCTGTAGATTATCCATTTGCCTTTCCTTTCACTATCATATTTCGAAAACTATCGAATGATTCCCTTAAAAAAAATTTGAAACCTAATCTCTTTTCACCCATATAGACGTGGAAGGATCGAAAAAGACGCAGATTTTTTTAAAAACCTTCTTATCCAGTTTTGCCAACGCTGTTTTCCCCCGTTTCTTTCTGAAATCTCCGCGGAAAACCTCGCCATTCATGGCGGGGATGAATGTAGCGCCGGGGTAAGGGGACGCAATCCCCCCTCTTGAACTTTATGATGCCCCGCCTTTTAAGGCGGGGAGTTTCACTTAGTCTTAGGTAACAATCAATTTCTTCCAGAAATCATTTATAACTTGAGGTGAATGCAACCGCTCAGACCCGTTCTACGGACAGGAACACGGGCAGGCGGAATACCTGTCTATTCAGGGATAAGTTAGGAAAGCTGGTTGGGATAGGGCGTTTCCAAATACGTATGTTTGTTCTGCACTTGATGTTTCTCTTTGCCTTGTAAATATCAGCCCTCAAACGCTGGACCAACATTTTTCTTAAAATCAGAGTTTCTCTAATCAAACTCGGTCGGTGACATAATTTAGCATAATCTAGCTTGACAGCTATACCACCTTGTGGTACAAACTTCTCCTCTCTTCATCTGACCCAGTATTTACAGATGATTGTTTTCACTTTAATCGGCCTGATTTTAAGTTCATGTAAGATGTTTTCACAAGGCGATGAAGAGGAGTGGATAAGATTGCACTCGGGGATAACCTTTAAGAAAGGTCAATGTAATTGTCTGATTTTCATCGCAATACGGAATCTGCCTCCGAGATCGTAGAAAGCCATGATTCTCAGGAGAAGGTGAATCCTGAGGAACAATCCCGGTCTTCCTTTTCAGATACCGAAGGCGTCACGCCTATTTATTTCAAGGAAATAAAAAATATCAGTCTCCTCACTGCCGAGGAAGAGCTTAAACTCGGGCGTGAAATCAGGGAGGCTCAAACCGAGTTGTTCTCACTCTGCCTTCGCTTCCGGACCTCTTTCGAGCCGTTCTTAAAATTTCAAAAAATTCTAAAACAATGGCAAAGCGGGGAAAGATCCTCTGGTGAATCTATCGAGGTTATTTTTAAATATATGAAACAGGCTGTGTCGGCCTTGGAGAAGAAGGAAAGACTGAGTGTCAGACAGGTATCATTTATTAAAAAATACCACCGGCACCAGAGGGAACTAAACCGGGTAATGGGTGAAATGGTCAGGGCGAACCTTCGCCTGGCCGTGAACATAGCCAAGCGCTATGTCAACCGGGGCGTGTCTTTCTCGGATTTGATACAAGAAGGAAACATGGGCTTGCTCAAAGCCGTGTCCCGGTATGATTATACCACCGGTTATAGATTTTCCACCTATGCTTCCTGGTGGATTCGTCAGACCATTTCACGCGCGATCTCCGATCACGGCCGAACCATTCGAGTTCCGGTGCATCTGCTAGATGCCAGAAAATCGTTTTATCGGTCTTATTTTGACTTGGTCGATGAGAACGGATGGGAGCCGACTGTCAATGAGCTTGCCGAACGATCCGGGTTGAGTAAAGACAAAATACTTAAAATCACAAACATGGTACGGGAAACCGTTTCCTTGGAAACACCTATCAGTGATGACGGCGATTTACTCCGCGACTTGATCGAAAACAAGGATGCAGAGTCTCCCCTGGAAGCGGCTCAGGAAAATGAATTGTTCTCTTTGACCGAAACCGCGTTATCCATGCTGGACGCCAGAGAGAGAAAGATATTGAGTATGCGATTCGGTATAGGTAAGGAGAGGGTCTCGACGTTGGAAAAAGTGGGAGAGACCTTAAATATCTCGCGAGAACGAGTGCGTCAGCTGGAAAAAAGGGCCTTGGAGCGTCTGCGGAAATCCGCCCATCAGACAAAATTGAGAAATTATCTTTCTCGATAACCCCGATATCCTCTCACAGAAAAAAGATAATCATACAAGGCGAATGGCCGGCCGGCTGGAGGGTGCGGAAAACGCGCCGCAATCCGCACGTGATCCGCACACGGCTGCCGCGATTCGCAGCATAATGCGAAGGGTTATTCTCAAAAGAGACTGAAACATAACACCTCATGATTACTACGGCGGTGATCTAGTTTCTTAGAAGTAACCCAACCGCTAGAACCACGCCGAATTTTCTGAAGAAACAATTTCAACAAATTC
>JAZGHI010000129.1:0-4865 GCA_036480955.1 Candidatus Adiutricales bacterium | reverse complement strand
CGGGCCTTTGTGTATAAGCGCTATGGACTGTCCTACACCTACTTCAGCCTAGATCCTTACGGCGCCCACGTCGTGGTGCGGACATACGGTGAGGTGACCGACGACTGGAAAAAGATAAATCGGTTTCTTGGCAAGTTGAGACCGTTTGACAGCCAGCCGTTTTCCTACCGTATCCGTGAGATTTACAAGGAAAAATTTAACACGGACATACTTGAAGGCGCCTATTTTCTCAGTCTGGATGAAGTTCCGCGGGTGAGCGCTTTTCAGCTTGGAGCCACGGTCCTATCCGGTATCGTATGGCTAGGCATGCTCTACGGATTTTTTTTACACCGGCGGTTAAAAACTTTTTTCAGAGCCTGATCAGAAAGATCCACCCCGCTACACCCCACAAAACTAGTGTACCCCCGGATAAAACCATACCCAGGATTGGAACGTTAGGCTGATACTTGCGGTAGAACCTGACAAAACTGATTTTCATCAAGAGCAATACAAAAAGACTCATGGCCAACACGGTGTGCAAGACAGCCCTGGCGTCCAACGGGGTTCCGATCTTTGCCAACCGGTCCATCATGTCTATACAAACCCAGGATATCCAGATGAAGTATACCAGGAATACGTACCCCCCTATCCGGTGCATACGCATGAACAGTTTGGCCGACTTACCCGGAGTGCCTTTCTGGCCGAAGACTCGCATAGCGGCCCAGAATTCGAAACCGGCTAGTAGAACTAATCCGAAGCTGAGATAGGCTTTTGTAACAGGGTTCATAATTTACTCCTCCGGATTCCCTTATAGGCTTACAGAGTTTACTGTACGTAGCGTCAATGTAAATTACCGATGGGGTGCTTTACATCTTATGGATTATCAACAAGTTAAGTAAATCATATGCGCAAATACTCATGACGCTGAATATAATCTTTATCGAGTCATCAAGACTTGTTGGTTGATCCCAATTCAATTCCTCTTAACAGAAAAACAACCAAGAGAAAGAAGAAGAGTATGAAACCCATCGGTAGCTCAAGGGCCGAACCCGTCTCAGTCCCGGTGGCAATCGATTCCAGGAAATGGGTCAGCCAGGCTACCGGATTAACTACCGAGACAGCCTGGATCAGGCCCTCAGCCCGATCAGGCACGGGAAAGAGTCCAGAGAAGAATGCTAAAGCCCCTACACCTATTCCAGCGGTTAGATGAACTTCCGGATTGCTCCGCATGGCCCAGCCCAATGCAAGTCCCAGCAGATTAAGGAGCAGCATCACGCCGATAAAAGAACCTATCAAAGCAACGATAGTAATCATCTCAAGGTTAAGGCTGTTCAACAGGAGAAAGAGACAGAGGAGCGGGCCCATTTGCAGAAAATCGATCACGGTGTTGGCCAGCACAAGATCGCCCAGAATAAGCCAGTCCGGAATGGGGAGAATCCTAAGTCTGGTCAGCCGGTCTTCGTTCCGGCTTCTCACAAGACCGACCGCCGCACCGAAAAAGCTGATAAACACGGTTAACATGATCAGCCCGGCGACTTTAATTCGAACGGGCATGGCTATCATAACAAACGGCAGCCCAGCCAGAAAGGCTAGGCCCAGGCGCATGATCACGGTTCTCGGTCTGGCAAAGGCCGAAAAAAGCTCCAGCTGAAACACGTTAACCGGGTTCATCTCTGTTTCCAGGCTCCTTATTCCAATTCTTTTCCCGTTCTGAGCAGGAAAACCTCTCTAAGAGAATTACCCAGCGTTTCTATGGCCCTGATCTTTCTCCCCTCTTGCGATATCCACTCTATCAGGCGCGGGATCAAAAGCGGATCCTTGTCCATGAACACAGTGGCCACGTTACCAGTCTGGGTAAAAGACCTAATCCCGGCCAGGACCGGATCAGGCAGGCGAAAATAATCTTCCAGGGAAATCCGTACTTCAGTCAAGGTTGAGACCCGGGCGACCAGTTCATCCACGGTTCCCTGTTCGATGATCTGTCCGGCTTCCATGAAAGCGACCTGGGAGACCGTACCGGCCAGCCATTCCGGATCGTTGCTGGTAATAAAAGTTGTCTTCCCAGCCTCACAACGGGCGCGGATCATTTCGGTCATAGCGGCCATAAAATGAGCGTCCACCCCGGCAGTAGGTTCATCCATGACCATGAGCTCGGGATCGGAGACAAAAGCCTGGATCAGGCTCAATTTCCGGCGCATTCCGAACGAGTATGTACCCACAGGTTCGTGGGCCTGGTCTTTTAGACCCGACCTATCCAGCAATTCCTTCACCCTGACTTCCGCCTGCCGCCGGGACATACCGTAAGAACTGGCGGCGAAAAAGACGTTCTGAAAACCGGACAGATTCTCCCAATGCGGACTGGTATCGAGGACCGCTCCTACCTTCTCGAGCATCTGCCGTGACCTTCCCCTTACCAGCCTGCCCAGAACATTCAACTGGCCGGATTGGTGCCGCTTAAGACCCAGTATTAAACGGGTGAGCGTACTTTTTCCGGAGCCGTTTCGGCCAAGGATGGCGTAACACTCTCCACGCCCCACGGACATAGATAGGCCGCAAACCCCCCGACCGGGATTGTATTCGTAAATAAGATCAAGGGCTTCGATGACCGGCACAGTTACTTAAACCGGAGCAGGCTGTTTTTGGTTACCATCACTCTTCCCCCGGGCACGGTTGCCTCAATTTCATAAATGACCACCCGGTCACCGACCTGGCAGGACTTGCCCACTAATTGCCCGCGTGCGATGTGGCGATGAAAAGGGGGAGCCATGGGGTTGGTCTTGCGGAGGATTACTTCCCTCGCTTCAGGGAGTTCAGGCATTCTCATTTCCTTGGTCAGGATTCATACCGAATCTACCGGCCACTTCCAGAAAATCTTCGAGGGTGACCCGTTCCCCACCAGTTTTTATCACGTGTTCCTCGACGCTTCGCCTGGCCATGGATCGGGCGAATACGGGCACGCGGTCCAATCTGGCCAAGGCTTCAGGTTCCCATTCAATATCGGGTCTATGCTCCCGGGCATTATCTTCTTCACTGGCTGTCACCAGAACGTTAACGGAAGAGTACCGGACAACTGCTTCCGCGTTCGAGCCGATAGTAGAAAAATTATCCCTGTGGTGCCCGTAGCGGCCGACTACGGCCAGCCCGCAATTATTTTCATTCAGGTGATCGACAAAGGCCCGGTAGACTTTTCCTCGCAGAAGCCTTGTTTCTGCTTGCAGTCCCAAAGAAGAAGCCAGTTCATCCGCCTGCTTCAGAAAATCCGCGTAAAGGGCTCCCAGACCGTCATCGATGATTTCCTTGTGTAATTTCTCCTGTTCAGACAGCCCTACTTCCTCCCGTCTCTCCGGGGAAAGTGACCCGGCCATTGTTTTAAACACCTTGTTATGAAAAAACGGATCATACGCGGCCACGAGTTCGAGGGAACCTTGAATCAGGCGTGTCCAGACAGCGGCCTTTCTCACGGCGGTTCGGGCTTCATCGCTGCCATCCACACCCACGGCTACTCTTCCGCCTGACAGCGGCCGGCGCACAATCAAGACATCGCAGACTGCGTGCCGGAGTACTCGTGAGGCCGTACTGCCCAAGATGCCATCGTCTAAACGGCCTAGACCATGGGCACCCAGAACTATCAAATCCGTCCCGCGTTCCTCAGCCTCCTCCAGAATCTTTACATAATTACGTCCCTGGGTGTTGGCTTCATTTACTTGAATACCGCCGGACCTTGCCTCATCCACGAATTTATCCATGTATCCCCGAGATAAGGCCTCGAGCCCTTCTGATATAAGGGTGGTGTGGGTATCCCTCAGGTTCTCGAGCTTTCGTTCCTCCTGATACTGTTCCGCCAGGCCAGGTTCCATGTCCCGGAAACGCAAGTCGTGCAGCCGGGCCGCGTAGACGTGTAGCGCGGTTATCTTCGATCCCAGATATCGGGCCAGCTTCAAGGCCGCCTCCCCGCCGGCAATAGAATATTCTGATCCGTCAAGGCAGACTAATATGGTTTGATACATTAATCCCTCATCCTGAAGGTATTGCCAATAAAAAGAAGGTCTTGGACTTACGTTTAAAACGTGGTCTTTACCTTCTTGTTTCGAACTGCTATAAATAATAATACTATCTGGGTATCATTTAGTCAAAAAACTATGGCGGAGTATTCTTCTATAACTAATAAATTCAACAACTTACAATTTTAATTCTTAAAAGTAATCCACTCATGGGAAAAAGGAATGAATTCTTTCTTTGGCGTCAAAAACCTGACTCCATATTTTTAAATCTAGGTAAAAAATTCCACCTTCACTCTTTGCCGCAAAATAAACTCCGAACTAGCATTAATAAATTTAAATTGTAAAATCAGCTAGTTAACCATTAGTTACGGTTCCGGTCAATTTGGTATAACCCATGCATAATCATACTTGCGAATAATCTTTTTCGACTCGCAGGAGAAGGAATATGGTGAAGATCACCGACGATTTGAAAATCAATACCACCCTTAAAAACTCCCCCAGGCCACAGTCCAAAACTTCCGGACCGGATTTCGCCAAGAAACTTTCAGAGGCTTACGAACAGGACCGGAACAAGCCGGCGGCCGGCCTCAAGGATGAATCGCTTGCGGCTTTAAACGAATCGGCCTCAGTAGGGAATATTATGACCGCCGAATTGATCATGCCCATCGGACAATTGGAAAAAACCCTTGGGAAATTGGATGAATATACCAAAGCCCTGGGAGACCCGAGCCAGAACCTGAAAAAAGTCTCCAGTCTGGTCAAGGAGTTGGAGGAGCAGGCTGAAAGTCTGAGTAAGGCCAGTCAAGGTCTGCCGGAAGGTCACGCCGTCAAAGATCTCATGGACCGGACGGCAGTCATAGCCACGGTGGAGGCTATCAAGTTCAA
>JAZGHI010000128.1:0-2290 GCA_036480955.1 Candidatus Adiutricales bacterium | reverse complement strand
GGGACAGGGTCAGGGCTGAGTACGGGTTAAAAAAGAATGAGTACGTACCGGCTGAAAAATCTCTATCCGTGGTAAAACCGGGCCGGCGGCTCTTTTTCTGGCAGCCGGAAAATGAATCTTTTCCCATCTCAGGGACGCTGGAACAAACACGGATAAATTACTCAGAACCTACACTTGGGGACGATTACGCGGGGATCATAGATTCCAGCCTGGCCGCTGTTTACTTGAATTCGCAAAATTTCAGCCGGGAGTCGGACGAACCTCTCTATGTTACCGGAGGCGCGGCCGCGAGTCCGGAGATCGTGAGACGGATCGCCGCTATCTGGAACCGGAGAGTCATCCCGGTTGAATCGGGCAGCGCCGCCCTGGGCGCGGCTGTCAGCGGCGCGTACGCTTTTCTGAAGGCCGTCGACGATCCGGCAGATCTGGAAAATATAATCGAGGGGGTGCTGAGCCGAAAAAAGCCGGTTGACCCGAGCACGGAAGATGTGTATGCCTATCATGGACCGGACGGATATCTGAATAAGTATCGGGTGTGCCAGGAGAAATATTTGGGCTGACATGGCGGCCGGCTTTATTGGGAGACACACGCATGGATGATCAAACGTTACGTAAGTATTCAAATGAAGAAGTCAGCCGGATTTTACGTCTAGCCTTAAGCCGGGAGCAAGATGAATTAATCAGCTATGACGAATTAGTTGAAACAGCGGAAGAACTGGGTATCGACCCATCGAAATTGGAATCGGCCCTCGAGCAGGAAAGAGCGGGCCAATCCATAAGGGATGCCCGCGAGGCCTGGTTGAAGCGCCGGCGTTCCGAGTTTTACGCTAATGTGTGGAGTTACATAATCGTCAATTCGGCCATATTCTTAATCGATGTTTTTACGCCCGGCGGATGGTGGTTTCAGTGGCCCCTTTTAGGTTGGGGAATTGGTCTGGCCTTTCATTTAAAGGAATCTTATTTCCCGAGTGAAGAACAGATTGAAAAAGGTACCAAGAAAATGCTGGCCCGGTCTAGAAGGAGGAGAAGATATTCGCGGGAACGTTAAATTTACCACCCGGTGTTTCCTGATGAATTAAAATCCCACGCATACACAGTTATATTCAGCGTCATAAGTATTTGCGCATATGATTTTCTTAAACTTTGATAATCCATAAGATATAAGGTATCATCGGTAATTCACATTGACGCTGTGTATAGCATATTGTTTTAGGCGGATATTTAGGTCTAGTGAAGAGGGAAGCTACCTAAAAACATTTAAAGGAGGGTGATGGAGATGTTTAAAAAAGTTTTATTTATTCTGGTGGCACTGTGTTTCATGTCGGTAATTTCGGGCGCTGTCTGGGCTGAAAGCAAAAAAATTATTTTCGCCACAGACGCCACATGGCCGCCCATGGAATTTGTGGACGCCAGCAAGAATGTGGTGGGCTATACCATCGATTACATAACCGCCGTTGGCAAGGAGGCCGGATTCACGCCTGTATTCAAGAACGTAGCCTGGGATGGCATATTCGCGGGTCTGGGCGCGGGCAAATACGATGCCATCAGCTCTTCGGTATCGATCACCGAGAAGCGTAAAAAGGTGATGGATTTCAGCGTGCCCTATTTTCGGGTGCGGCAGGCCCTGGTGGTGAGAAACGACTCCAAGGCGGGAAGCCTGGAAGACATGAAAGGGAAGAAGGTCGGCACCCAGATAAGTACAACCGGTACCTTTGCCGTCAAAAGAATCGAGGGTATTGTTTCCAAGACTTATGATGAGATCGGCCTGGCTTTCGAGGATCTGTTTAACGGGCGTATTAGCGGCGTAGTCTGTGACGATCCGGTAGCCGCTCAATACGCCTTGGTGACTGAGAAGTATAAAACAACCTTGAAAATCGCCGCGGTTATCGAAACGGCTGAGGTGGAATACTACGGCATCGCGGTCAAAAAAGGTAACCAGGAAATACTTGACCTGGTAAATAAGGGTATTGAGGCCGTAAAGGCCAAGGGGCTGGACAAGAAAATTCTGAAGAAATGGATCGGACAGTAAAGTAGGCTCCCGGCCGGATGAGAGAAATTCCAAAAGTATATCCGGCCGGGATGAATTGGTTTATATTACCTGAATTCTCACGGGGCCCTTACTCCGTGCCCTGTAGCCGTGGCTCATTAAATAAGGTTCACCTTCAAAAGAGTTGATGATTTTGAAAGGATTCAAGGGGTCAAGGGTCTAAGGATTCGAGTGAAATGCTTAAGAATTACAGAGATCTGAAAGTTTGGCAAAAGTCATACGGACTATGTTTGGATCTTTATA
>JAZGHI010000127.1:0-2790 GCA_036480955.1 Candidatus Adiutricales bacterium | reverse complement strand
GTGAAGGATGTTTTTATTTCTATCTTTAAGCAACGGTTCCATAATTAACAGGCCTCGTCGGTTTTTTCCCGCTCAAGGCGCTATGATAACTTTAAGCATAGGTAACGGTGTTGTCAAGTTGAGGGTTACAAAAATTACCTAATAAAAAAGAACATTTCAGTGCCTGTTCGAAAGGAAGGCATTGCCTGAAAAAAGGCGTAAAAAAATATTTTTGAGAATACACGCAAACATAAAACAGGACTTTTCGGTCATCGTCAATCTCCAACCGCTTGAAACATAATTTCGTTGAAATAATCCGAGTAGTTGGCGTAGACTTCCTCAGGGTATAATAGTTAAACGCCCAATATGGTAGATTTACTAAATTAACAGAACATTCGGACATATATTTTTTGGTAATTATCTGTTTATTCAAATACTTAGGGTTGTGAGAGCCTAAATCGTCTGTTCAAGCCTGACATACTTTTTATGGGCTGGAAGATTTACCTCCATCGGTTTGATTTATTATTATGAAGCTTTTTGACCTGGTACTTGGCGAGAGACAAAACCTGAAAAGGTTTTTTCTCTGGCATTTTGGCTACGTAATTTATGTTGCTCTTTTTTTTATTATAATTTTCGAAACCAATCTTTTCCACTCTTACTGGATACTGAGAGAAACCTGGCTGGTCAACATTGTAGCGCCTGTTCATACGGTTATTTTTATAGTAATAAGCCCGTATCGTCGGCAATGGGTCACAGCCATTGTGAATATGTACAGGATCCTCGACGGAGAGATAATTTTTTGCATCATGGCCGGCATGGTCATGCTGCTCGGCCTCTATTTATACAGTTTTTTAATCTGGGTTCTGGGATGGTTGGTGCCGGCCATAATCTACAGTTAATGAATACTCCTGAAATACTGTATAATCTCCTATTTTAAGCCAATATGAAAGAATAAGCCGCGATGAGCCGAATTTATCCTGAATTGGCCGTAAAAACAGTCATTTTTGAGCCGGACCGTAAATATTTAGTTTATGGAGGCGCGATCTGGTTCGAGCCTGGGAGAGCAATAAAACCTGGCTGGCTGCTGATCGAAAGAAGCAGGATTAAAGAGACCGGTTATGGAACGGAAATTCCCAGTGAAGATGCGGAAGTACTTGACCTTGGAAAATTATTCATTATACCGGGTATGATCGACGCCCATGTCCATTTGGGCCTGAAAAGTTCACTAAATTTAATAGAAAGTCTGGAACAAGCCTCGCGAGCCGGGCTGGCCGGTGTAAGGGACGGTGGCGACAGGGAGGGGCGGGTTCTCAAAGATCGTAAGCAGATAGAATCAGAGATGATCCTGTCGGCAGCCGGGAGGGCCATTTCCCGTCATGGCCGCTATGGAGCGTTTCTAGGCAGGTCGGTTAAAAAAGATACCGAGATCGCTGGTGCCGTTAGCGAGTTGGCCGGTCAGGGGGCTGACCATGTAAAAGTCCTGGCTTCAGGACCGGTTAAATTGGATAAATACGGTCTGGTGGGGCCGCCGCAATTCGAAACTTCTTTCCTTGAAAAAATAGTGAGCTGCGCGAAAGATCATGGATTAAAAGTTATGAGCCATGCCAATGGAAGTGAAGCTGTTTTAAGATGTATAAAGGCTGATGTAGACTCGGTTGAACATGTTTTTTTTATGGGGCGCGATTGCCTGCGCGTGTTGGCGGAAAAGGAGGTTGTCTGGATTCCGACCATTGAAGCTTTTTTTTCACTGAAAAAGAAAACCGGTTCAAAAAAACAGAAGGAGATAATCGACCGAACGGTAGAGGATCAAATTGGGCAAATGATCAAAGCCAGAGAATTGGGTGTAAAAATGGGATTGGGTACGGATGCTGGTTCACCTGGAGTTAAAATCGGGCTCAGTTTGCGAAACGAGATCTTATGGTGGCTCGAGGCTGGTTTCAGTGGGGAGGAAGTATTAGCGGCGGCTACGGCTGGTAACGCAAAATTAATGGGGAAAGAGAACGATGTGGGTCGGCTCACGCCGGGACGGTTGGCCTTTTTGGCAGGGTTTCCCAAGGGAGTTTCTATCGATAAAATCCTGACACAGGTCCCGCTCATCGTCGGTCGGCCCCGGCTTTGAAGTAAACTCGGGAGAAAATAATGCGGATCTATAAATCGGAACTAAGAATAATAAAAGATGAAGAAATCGAGGAAGGGCCGGAATTTCTATTAAGTTGGGGCTTCGATCTGGACGGGCTCAAGGCCTCATTGGAAAGGATTGGGCAGGTAACCCCGCTGCTGCTAAGACCGGACGGGACCAGGTTTAAACTCATCTGCGGCTTTCGCCGGCTTACAGCCATGCGGGAATTAGGAAGCCGTGAAGTTACCGGATTAATCCTGCCTGACGAAATTTCACGGAAGGATGCCCTGCTGCTTGCCTTGGAAGAAAATCTGAGCCACCGCCGATTTAACAACGCCGAAAAAGTACTGGCACTTTCTCATCTCAGTTCCGTGTTTCAAAAAGATGAGGTGATCCGGGATTATCTGCCTCGACTGGGCCTGCCGCCCAAAGACCTGGTTTTAAACCGTTACTTAAGCCTCTCCGCGTTAGGGACAGACGCGTTCTCCGCCCTGGCCGGAGGAGAGCTGGACCCCGAGGCCGCTGAACTCCTTCTGAATTTTCACAAGCAGGATCGGTCTGCTTTAATGAGCTTGTTCATGCTGCTAAGACCGAGCCGGAATAAGAGGCGTGAAATAGTAATCTGGACCTATGAGATTTTTAAGCGGGACGGATTATCGGTGGAGAACCTGTTAGATGAACCGGACTTCCGT
>JAZGHI010000126.1:0-3137 GCA_036480955.1 Candidatus Adiutricales bacterium | reverse complement strand
AACTACCGTCCGGCCGTAATCGCTTAAGCCGTCGTGTTCCGGCCCCTTGGGATCGGTGGAAGAATCGCAAATGTCGTTATGGCGATTATGGCAAAGGGTAACATACCGGGCCCCGAGATCGTGATAGGTCTGGATAAGAGACAGGTCGTTTCCGATGGCGTAACCGTTTTCCAGACCCAGATAAACGGCCCGTTTGCCCGATTCCTTGATCCGGAAGGCGTCCTCAGGAGAGAAGGCCGGTTCGACCTGCTCAGAGTTTGCCTCTGACATTTCTCTGACAGCCTCATAGATTTTTAAGGCCCGCTTCCGGGCTTTTTCATTACTCTCGGGCGAACGCGGTCCCTGGCCGACAAACAGGGCGAAAAAAGCCGCGTCCAGACCACCTTCGAGCATTCGAGGCAGGTCGCATTTACAGCCGCTCTGGTGGGGATCGTGCCGGATCCCGAAATCGAAACCGGAGCGCATCAGATGCAGCGGAGTATCTAGGTGTGTATCCAGTGTCAGAATATTTTCATGTAATTCGTCTGCTTTCACGTATTTCACTCCGTTCGTCTGGCGGGTCTGTACCAACCATCCAACCTTAGTAAATTGGATGCTGCGGCCAGGTTTTGGGGAATGCTGTCTTTAAAGGTCAGATTTAATTAAGCTTGAAAATCAATTTCAGGCCGGATTTTTCCGGCAATTATTCGGAAACAAGCCGGCTCCTGAAAATGGCGGCCGCCTTTACAGCCAGATTCTTGTCTTTCACGGATGAAACACCTCCCACCAGCGCTCCTTTACTGAAGACAGCGTCAAAATCACCTTTCATATCGCACAGGAATATGTCCGTTCCGTTGACTTTTCGGTTCAAACAGCCCTTTCCGTATTTGGCCGCGTATTCTTCATAGTTTCTAAGAGTGGCCATGGCTTCTGTACTGGAATCGTGCCAGGATACAAAGGTCTGGATTTCGGCCCCTTCGGTCTGATATCTGGCTGTATAAGTGTTATTCATAAAGTCCAGACCCATGGCGTCTACCCGGAAATATTTCATGGTGTCCTTTATAAGACCGGCCTGGGGCAGGTTAACCAGGCCCCATACTGTCTGCCCTGAGTCAGGCAGGAATCTAGTAAGGTTACGGCCGATTTCCAGGCCGAGATTCTCAAGGTCCTTGGTATGGTCTGAAGAGACGATTTTTAAATAATACTGACCGTGCCAGATGAAGAAATTGGCCTCAGATTGGTAGGCGTCCCGTCCCAGTTCAATTGTCAGGCCGCTTGAAAATCGCTCCACGGAAAAAATACCAAAAGCGTTTGTCGGATTCCCCATATCGAAGACGGAAACGTCCAGGTAGAAATTTGTATCCTTCTGGCTTACATAGCTGGCAAATGTCAGCTCTTTTACGCCGTAAGCCAGGTACAGTTCGGCCGCGCCGTTTATCTGTTCGTACAGATCAACCGACTTGAACCGCTTGACCGGTTCGTAAAGTTCCCAGTCTGCGGGTGTCAGCCCGGTCATCACCTTAGGCAGGCTTTGTTCCGCCGAGGTTGATTGATTTAAGATTGGTGATAATGAAACGGTACCGCATACGACCAGTACCAGGAGCCACGAGAAGACGGAATGTCTAGGGTATTTAATTGTTACTAATCCTGATTTACTTGGCATTGATTCATCCCGATCATAGATATTGACCTATAATATCAGTGTTTGAGTACCAAAGAAAGCTATATTCAGGATCGGTGACGCGGCTGTTTAACTGCGATCTCCCATGAACCAGACAAGCGTTGACTGTTACGAAATTGAGTATTAGGTTTGACTACTGGCACTAAAATGGTCTATCTTTGAGCATCAAAAAATAAAAAAACACGGGGAAGGGGTCATGAATAAAGGTAATGGTCGTTCGACAATGGATAGAAGGGATTTCATTAAACTTTCCGCGGCTGTGACCGTAGGCGGGCAGGCACTGCTTCGTGCCGCCAGTGGCCAAGCCGATGAAAAGGGCTTGATCCGCCGCCACGAGCGGCCAACGATGACTTACCGGAAGCTAGGCCGGACAAATTTCATGTCCAGCCGGCTGGTATTCGGAGGAGGGGCGGCGCTGGCCGGAGGCAGGGCCGTCCGGATACTCGACCGGGCCTTCGAGGCGGGCATAAACCATTACGACCTGGGATCGACCGTGGCTTACCGGGGCGCGGAAAAAAGTTTCGCGCCCTTCTGCAAAAAGCACCGCGACAAGATCTGGGTGGTGTCCAAGGCCCCGGCCATGGTTAAGCTGGATTATGGGGAAGAGATATCAGCCAGCCAGGCCAAATTCGTCGCCAGGAGGTGGACGTCTTTGCTGGGGAGAAGCCTCAAGGCCATGGAGACCGAGTATGTCGACGCTTATTACGTCATGGGGGTTGATAATGTTTCGCTGACAAAATGCGAGGAGATGTACGAGGCTTTTCAGAAGGCCAAGGCCGCCGGGAAAGTGGGCTATTTCGGTATAAGCACTCATACAAACGCTCAGGAGGTCCTGGAGGCCGCCATTGAAACCGGCTGGTACGACGTGGCCATGATCGGCATTACGCCCGTCGGTTGGTACGACTGGGAAGAAAAAGACCTGGTTGAAGACAGCCCCACCTTAGTGGAATTGAAACCCTTGCTGGACAAGGCCAAAAATGCCGGTCTGGGTCTCATCGGTATGAAGACGGTCCGGTACATGGCCTCCATGTGGGCTGGCGGTCAGGATGAGAAGGAAGCCTTTGACGATCTGTATTCGGAGGAATTTATGGCCGCCGGTTTGAGCCCTTTCCAGCGAGCCTATGCTTATGTTTTAGAACACGGAATGGACGTGGTTAACGCCGACATGCAGAATTTCAAGCATCTGGAAGCGAATATAACGGCCGTCGTCAATGCCCACACTTACTTCACCTGATTACAGGCGGGGCTGGAGAGATAGGTATGGCCGCGGCCAGGTTATTTCTGGAGGAAGGGGCCAAGGTATTGCTGGTCGATCTTGAGGATGCCGTTTTAGAAAAAGCCGTCCAATCCCTTAAAAGTGATTCGGCGGCTTATCTGGCGGCGTATACATGGTGGACGGCGGCAGCCGGTAATATGTTTTAGGTAGTGTCTGTCCGGAAATGAGGAATTTTTTTCAAGATCGAGGCGGACGAAAAAA
>JAZGHI010000125.1:0-2647 GCA_036480955.1 Candidatus Adiutricales bacterium | reverse complement strand
GGAAATTCAGGGGATAGAGGCGGATGATATAATCGCTTCAGCCACAAGGCAGGCCCAAAAGCAGGGTTTCGAGGTGGTCATAGTCGGAGGAGACAAGGATCTCTTTCAACTCCTAGCCAAAGGCGTTTCCATATACGATCCAAAGCCCAAGGGTGATAATTATGTGACCGAAGAATCTTTTAGAGAACGTTTCGGGATTAGCCCGAGCGGCTTTTTGGAGGCCCAGGGTTTGATGGGGGATGCCACGGATAATTTTAGCGGAGTGCCCGGCGTAGGGGAAAAGACCGCCCTTAAGCTGATTCAGGAATTCGAGACTCTGGAAAATATTTTTGAGAATCTAGAAAGGGTCAAACAGAAAAGCCTGAGGCAGAAATTAGAGGAGCATAAAGAAAGCGCCTTTCTGGCCCGCAGATTGGCCCATCTCAAAACCGACACCGAACTCGATTTGAATTTCGAGGAACTGAAAGTGGCCGAGCCTGACATCGAGGCCTTGCGAAGTCTCTACAGGGAACTGGAGCTTAACCGTCTGCTTTCGAACCTCGAGTCTCTTAAGACCATCAGTTACGAAGATTATCACCTGGTGGATACTGATGAGAAGTTGGCGGAATTGGTATCAGAGCTTGATGGCGCCAAGAAACTCTCCGTGGACCTGGAGACGACTTCAACCGATCCCATGCGGGCAGAGATAGTGGGGTTCTCTTTCTCAGCCAGACCTCACCGGGCTTTTTACGTCCCCGTGGCCCACCAGGATCCGGCGGCGCCCCAACTTCCGTTGGAAAAGGTGCTCGAAACCTTCAAACCGATCCTGGAGTCTAAAAAAGTAATGAAGGCCGGCCAGAACATTAAATACGATTACATCATCCTGCGGCGCAATGGCATAACCATGAGTCCCCTGGGCGATGACAGCATGCTGGCCTCGTATCTGCTCGATCCATCCAATCGTATTCATAGCCTGGAGCGGATTTCGGCCACATACCTGAGCCACGATCCCATAACTTACGATCAGGTAGTGGGCGACAAAAAGGCCGGATTCGATTCCATTAGCCCTGAGGCGGCCAAGGAATACGCCTGTGAAGACGCGGACCTGGCCTTAATGCTCGCGGAAACCCTCCGCCCGAAGCTTTCCGAGAGAGACCTGCTTAATCTGTATGAGGAAATGGAGCTTCCCCTCATAGAGGTTCTGGCCGAAATGGAAATGAACGGCGTAAAACTCGATTTAGACCAGCTTCAAAAATTATCAGATGAACTGGCCGGTCGAGCCTTGAAGGCGGAGGCCAAAATTTATGATCTAGCCGGGAAAGAATTCAACATAAATTCACCCAAGCAGCTGGGACAGGTGCTCTTCGAAGATTTGGGCCTTCCTCAAGGGAAGAAGACGAGGAAAAAAACGAGCTACTCAACGGACGTGGCCGTCATGACCGAACTGGCTGAAATTCATCCTCTGCCCAGCGAGATATTGATCTACAGGTCTTTGGTCAAACTTCGCTCGACTTACCTTGAAAGCCTGCCAAAGCTGATTCATCCGGAGACGGGCCGGGTTCATACGTCATATAATCAGACCGGTACGGCCACTGGCCGGCTGTCGAGCTCGAATCCCAATTTACAGAACATCCCCATCCGAACCGAGGAAGGCCGCCGAATCAGGGCCGGATTCGTGCCGGAAGAAGGCGAACTGATTCTGTCGGCCGATTATTCTCAGATAGAATTGCGAATTCTGGCCCATTTATCGGAAGCCGAAGGCCTGCTCTCCGCCTTTAGTTCCGGTCAGGACATACACACCCGCACGGCCGCCGAGATTTTCAACGTATTTCCGGATATGGTTGATTCGCGGATGCGACGGGAGGCCAAGGCTATCAACTTCGGCATTATTTACGGCATGGGCGCTTTCAGGTTGGCCACAGAACTTGGTATAGAGCGGAAAAAGGCCCAGGAGTATATAGATGAGTATTTCAACCGGTATAAAGGTGTGAAAACCTATCTCGAAAAAGCCGTGGAACAGGCCCGGTCTTTGGGCTACGTGACCACCTTATATAACCGCCGGCGCTATATTCCAGAGCTCAAAAGCGGCAACCGGAATGTCCGCGCCAACGCGGAACGCATGGCCGTAAACACGCCGCTTCAGGGTTCGGCCGCCGATATTATCAAGATGGCCATGCTGGATGTACACCGGGCCTTAAAAAAGGAAAAATTCCCGGCGAAAATGATAATGCAGGTTCATGATGAATTGGTTTTTGAGGTAAACAAGGATTACACCGACCAACTGACCGACCTGGTCCGGGAAAAAATGGAGGGTGTGATAAGCCTCAAGGTCCCGTTGAAAGTAGACGTCTCCTACGGCCCGTCCTGGGCTGAAGCCCACTAGAAAGCTTTGCCGTTGCCTGTGGCTGATTTAGAATGGATGGCCTGGAAAAATTAACAAACTGGTTTGAAACAGGGCAAGGCATAAGGCCTTCGGCTGAAGAACCCAATTTCGTCGATCTGGTACGCAGTCTGTTTTATCTGGCCGGAGTTGAGAAGGTGCGGCCGGATCTCGGAGCAGAAAAAATCAGCCGAATGATCGGGGAAGCAGACCATCACCTCTTTATCCTGATAGATGGCTTGGGCCTGGATCAAATGAAGATACTGCCGGATAGCGGTTTTTTGAATA
>JAZGHI010000124.1:0-2835 GCA_036480955.1 Candidatus Adiutricales bacterium | reverse complement strand
TACGCCGGAAACGGCAGAGCCTCGTAAATTCTCACCGGCAGAGCCGGTGGTTTAGTTTTTTCAAACCAATAATGATGGGACGGCTGTAGTATGGATTTTCTGCTTCAAGGATTCATCAAAGCCCTGGAACTTTTAATAACCGGAAACGATGAAACCTATTCCGCCATCTTTACTACCGTCAAGGTCTCATCTTTATCTATTACGGTCAGCCTGATACTGGGGATTCCTCTTGGATTCATACTGGGATACGCTGAATTCCCAGGCCGGAGGGTCTGCCGGACAGTGGTCGACTCCCTTCTGGCCCTTCCTACGGTGGTAGTCGGACTTCTGGTGTACGCCTTTATTTCAAGGAAGGGCCTGTTTGGTGACTTCGGACTTTTATTCACCATCCCCGGTATCGTTATAGGCCAATCAATTCTGGCTCTGCCCATTGTCATGTCGCTGACCGCGTCGGCTATTGAAAACCTGGACGTGCGGTTGAGGATGACCCTGCTCACCTTGGGGGCCAACAACCGCCAACTGGCCATGACTAGTCTCCGGGAAGGACTTTTCGCGGTGATGGCGGCCTCAGCCACAGCCTACGGCCGCATCATTTCCGAGGTAGGTGTGTCCATGATGCTGGGCGGGAATATCAAATGGTATACCCGGACCATCACCACGGCCATGGCCCTTGAAACTGGCAAGGGCGAGTTCGCTTTTGGTCTGGCTTTAGGGTTAGTGCTCCTTCTGCTGGCCTTCTCAGTCAATATCCTGCTGACCATACTCAAGACACGGGCTTAGATGATGAGCGTACCGATTTACAAACTTGAAAACCTCATACACAGGTATGCCGAAAAGGTTGCCCTTCAGATAGATTCACTCACCATTGACCAAGGCAGTATAACCGGCATTGCCGGTCCCAACGGCGGCGGCAAGAGCACTCTTCTAAAAATTCTTGCCTTTTTATTAACCCCCTCAGAGGGGAAGGTATATTTTAAAGGGAAAATAGCCGACTTGACCGACCGTAAGAACAGGCTTGAGGCCACTCTCTTGCTCCAGGATCCTTACTTGCTTAAAAGGTCTGTGTTTGAAAACGTGGCCTATGGTTTAAGATTGCGCGGAGAAACAGCAAATTTGAGACACCGGGTTTTCGAAGCACTTCAGTTCGTCGGACTGGTCCCTGATGATTTCGCGGAAAGAACCTGGCGAGAACTCTCAGGCGGTGAGGCCCAACGAGTGGCCCTGGCCTCGAGATTAGCGTTGAGACCAAAGGTTCTCCTTCTGGATGAGCCACTGATCAGCGTAGACGCGGCCAGCGCCGAACTTATCAAAACAGCGTCAGTCAAGGCTAAAACCGATTGGGGGACCAGCCTGGTCATCGTCAGTCATGATACGGCCTGGCTCAACGAGACAGCGGATAAGGTTTTGAATCTATTCGAAGGACGGATTATCGGATCCGGGACCTGGAATTTGATCATGGGACCCTGGGAGATTGATAGGAAAGGGCTATGGAGTAAGAGCCTTAAGGGTGGTCAGAAAATTTCAGTTCATCCGGCAGACTCAAACCGAAAAGTGGTCACACTCGATCCTTCATCGATTTCCATCTCAGTTGAACGGGAGATTTCACGGTCGTCGCCTAACCAATTTCAAGGCCATATTACTGAAATAAGTCTGGAAAAAAAATCCGGACACATTTTGGTCAAAGTGAAAATTGAGGGCCTATTTTTCACGGCACGAATTTCTAAGCAGGAATTCAAAGACTTGTCTCTTCATCCGGGTCAGACGGTCTGGTATTCATTCGAGCCGGATGCCGTGAAATGGGTCTAAGACATGCTCCGGCGCAAATGGATTGAAGCCCTCTTGCGACCCCGAATGGCTTCGGACTGCCTGTTAAAAGTTGGGACAATTCTCTACCGTCCGGGAAACCTGTGGGAATTGATGAAGTCGAGACCTTTGCAAAAGGTCGTCCTTTGGCCGAACTCTTTGTTGTGCTTAAAATTTGAGCTGCCACTTCGGCTTCGCCTGCAGTGGCTTTAGTCCCCAAAATACTTGTATTATTCCTGCGGGTTAATTTTTCGCGCGCCGCGATTTCGACAAAAATACTCGTTTTGCAGAGGCCTCGGAGTCATAATGAAAAAAGGGCACCCGGTCTACCCAGCATGCCCTTTGTTAGTTTAATCTTTCCGCGTTCAGCCTTTCACCACATTCTTGGCCATCGGCCCCCTGTCGCTTTCTTCTACCTCAAAACTAACCTGCTCGCCTTCGGCAAGAGTTTTGAAGCCCGGCATGTCAATGGAAGAATAGTGAACAAAGACATCACGCCCGTCTTCCTCAGTGATGAAACCATAACCTTTCTTTTCACTGAACCATTTTACCGTTCCTTGAGCCAAAACACGGACCTCCTTTATCAGTTGGACTGCCGATACCAATCCCGCCGATAGTCAGAAGAAGAGTACTTCTCTTCCGGTCAACCATACCGACTTCGGCATATGAATAAAGAATATAAAGACTGTAGAATAGATTTTTATCAAAGGTCAAGTGAAAAACCACTTCTTTTCACCGGGTTGGAAGCCATTCACAGATGTTACCTAGTGCCCGTCCGGAAATGGTTATTTTCCCCAATCTTTTTGTTGGACGAAAAAAATCACGGACATTTATTTACCTTCGGTAAAAAATTTAAACATTTATTTACCTTCGGTAAAAAATTATGAACATTTATTTACCTTCGGTAAAAAATTATATCGGAATATCAAATATATGCCTGCGGTAATTTTTTTCGTCCGCCTCGATCTTGAAAAAAATACGGGCATTTATTTTCCTTCGGTAAAAAATTACCTCATTTCCGGACAGACACTA
>JAZGHI010000123.1:0-5326 GCA_036480955.1 Candidatus Adiutricales bacterium | reverse complement strand
AAAAATGTTGTCACCAGACTTAACGGCCCGGGCCGCCTCTTCATCCGAGACCAGTTTCCGCTCGTATTCTTCCTGCCAGTTATCCAACTTCATTCTTCTTTTTCCCATTCAACCGCTCCTTTAAGAGATGGTATCGATATATTTCTTTGGCCGCATTCTCGGGTGCGATGAGCTTCCGGTATGGTGATAACTCCCAGGCCGGGAAGACCGGGGAATTTTACTGATCACTCCTCAATATGAAAAGAATTTGTGGGACTTTGCACGAAAAATCGTTTACGAGTCAATTTCCGACTGTCCAGTCTCACCATGATAGACTTCCGTTTTAAAAATATTCCGCTGATACTCCAGATACTCAGTCTTTGTCATCTCAGGTTCATAATTATCCAGAACTTCTTTGGCTTTTTCGGCCTTATTCCATAGCAGGTCGATGGCCGTCATAGCCAAGAGTTTGGCCGGAGCCACGTATGCCAAGTCCTTATCCGCGATCTTGAAATCGTTTCCGTGCGATGTACCGCCTCCGCCGGCCACACCCGGATGAAGCGCGGGCATAATCCGGGAGATGTCACCCATATCGGTGGAGCCTGTTCCGTGTCCTCCTGAACGGAATTCATCTTATCCAACTAGCTGTATCGAGTTTTCTATGAAAAAGTCCGTCAGCTCAGGATCATTCATAAGAGGCATATACCCGGGAATAGTCTCAATTCTTACCTCTGCTCCCAAAGCCATGGCTCCGGCCCTTAAAGCACGGTCCAACTTCATATTCGCGTCCATAATGGCCTTGGTGGTTTTGCCCCGAACATAAGTCTCCAGACGCACCTCAGACGGGACCACGTTCACCAGTTCCCCGCCTTTAGTTATAATGGGGTGAATCCTGATGGTGTCGTTATCTTTGAACGTCTCTCTCTGCGCATTGATGGCCGCCAAGGCTACCTGGGCCGCGGCCAAAGCGTTTATGCCCCTGTGGGGAGCCGATCCTGCGTGCGCGGCCCGTCCCGTATAACGAATCATCTTCACTACGCATCCGTTGGAAGATTCACCGACCAGGGCCTTTTTGTACTGTTCAGCATCTGGAGGCAGGCTGTGAGTATGGATCATCATGCTTATATCTATGTCATCAAAATGACCGAGCCGGATCAATTCCGGTTTTCCTCCCAGGAATTCCAGCTTCCCCTCCTTTACCAGCCCCATTCGGTACTCGACCTCCACGAATTCCTCAGCCGGTACGGCCAGAAAGGTTATCTTTCCGGTCAGACTCTCCAACACCTTCGCGTCCGCTAAACCCATCATCGCCCCGAGCATTCCCGCGACCTGGGCATTGTGCCCGCAGGCGTGGGCCGCTCCAGTTTCTGGATCGGCCTGCGGATGATCGGGGATTAAAAGAGAATCCAGCTCGCCCATGAGGGCAACGGCCGGGCCGGGCCTGCCTGAGTCAAGCTCACCTTTGACACCGGTGATGCCCAGTTCTGTCTGGTAAGGCAGGCCGAATTCGGCCATGGTCTCCGCCACCAACTTCGACGTCTTGAACTCCTTGAAACCTAATTCCGGTTCTTTAAATATCCGTTCACCTATTTCTATGATTTGCTCTCGCCGGGTGTCAATAACCTGGCAGACTCTAGCCTTCAGCTCTTCTTTAGGGGCCATTTCTGCAATTCTCCAGTTATAATTTAGATAATTTTTGAGATTCGGTCGCTTCCGCGACCTGGATATAAGCCAGTACTAAATCGCCTGGACCACCAATTTAACCCGCCGCCTGTTCCAGGTCAACTATAAGTGTCCTAATAATTTCATCGGGAGGGCTTGAACACTGAAAACTCATTTTCCCCGGTTCTGTTTTCCGGCACCCCCAATCATCTTCTCCATTATAAAATTATGAATAACGATTTGTAAATTCGTTGGCGCCTTAACTGAGACCGGACTTGACATCCGTGTTCATTTTGTTATTTTTGCCTCAGTAAAATATCCAACCAGAGTCTAGCGGTGATTGGAAATGCCCATCTACGAATTTTATTGTCCCGGATGCCACATGATCTTTAATTTCTTTTCCCAGAGGATCAATACGGACAAGGTTCCGGGTTGCCCCAAGTGCAACCGGCCCGAACTTGAACGGCGCATGTCAACCTTTTCTATTTCCAGAGGACTTACCGAGTCCGATGACGATATAATACCTGATCTGGATGAGACCAAAATGGAAAAGGCCATGGAGCTTATAGCGCGGGAAGCAGGCGGCCTGGATGAAGAAGATCCCCGTCAGGCCGCCCGCTTGATGAAAAAAATGACTGAGATAACCGGGATGGAATTCGGCTCGGAGATGAAAGAGGCCCTTAAACGGCTCGAAGCGGGCGAGGACCCGGACGAGATAGAGGCGGATATGGGTGATCTGCTTGACAATGAAGACCCGCTTTCCTTGTTCGCTAAAAAGAAAACGGGCCTAAAGTCTTTGCCGCCGAGAAAGGATGATACCCTGTACGACCTTTGAGTGGTTTGGGCGCCCGTCCGGACGCCCAACTGGCCGGATAGAGAAAAATTCAGCCGCGAATAATTGAAAAAATATGCGCCGTGAAATCTTGGAGCTTACTTGAACAAGGCGGAAGGCAAGCAACTCATTACCTGACTCAATTCATCTATCCAAAAATCTATAAATATAAAACAGAAAATTACTTGGGAGATTCTTCCTCGATACGGCGGGTGTGTGTGTACGCGGCCAGGCTGTGATCGCTTTCCCGGCTGACCAAAGTAATATTGAGCGACTTGGCCGCTTCAATGGCTAGGGCAGTGGGGTTGGAAAAGCAGAGGAAAAGGGGAATCCCGGCCCTGGCGGCTTTCAGTATCATCTCCAGGCTGGCCCGGCCGCTCAGGATGACCATTTTATCATCCAGAGTGATATTTTTCAGCAGGGCATGGCCCACTGCTTTATCCAGCGCGTTATGGCGACCCACGTCCTCGAAACACGACAGGAACGTACCGTGGGCATCATATACGGCCACGGCATGCACTCCCCGTGTTTCTTCGTACAACGGCTGATGATTTCTCAAATCAGTAGCGAGACCGGAAAGTATTGTCCACGAAAAACGCTGGCGGCTGTGAACACGCCCGATACCCCGGCCTACCTGGTCAAGGCCATCTTTTCCGCATAACCCGCAACTCGATAGAGAGATGGAAAGGCGATCAGGAAGCGCGTCACTCTCCTTCTGCCCCGGCAGTTCAGCCAAGGCCTGAAGCCCTTCGGCCCCCAGGAAATCCGGTCCCTTCTGAAGAATTACCCGGCTGACCTGGGACGGAGTATCGATCAATCCTTCCGTGAAAAGGTAACCATAAACCAGTTCCATTTCATGGCCCGGTGTTTCCATCAAAAGACTATAGGGCCGACCGTTGACCAGGATCTCCAGAGCCACCTCCTCGGCCAGATTGCGTTTGGTACGCCTGAGCCGGCCGTCCCGGAAATGTTCATACCGAACCGGCTGGGAGGGATCTAAAACAGGCGGTGTTTGTGTCATAGATTAAAAGTGTACTTCATCGGGCCTATTTTTGCCAAGGAGAATTTTCGAAGAGCCGGTCACCTGAACGCGCCTGAAATATAACTTTTTCCAATTCTGGCTATCGTTTACTTTTTAAGCGTTAACCACGGCTTGACACCGGGTAAAGGCTAAGTTATTTTTAGTCGTTACATTCATATAAGGAGCGGAAATTGAGTGGTAAAAAAGAAAGCGGCTTAAGCTCCATGGATAAAAAGATTATTCATGAACTCTCCGGCGATCTGGGATCCGGACCCAAACCATTTGAGGAGTTAGGTCAGCGTCTCGGTATTTCCGAGGAACAGGTCCTGCAGACTATACACCGTTTGCGGCGCGAGGGTTATCTACGCCGGTTCGGGGCAACTCTCAGGCATCAGCAATCCGGCTTCTCAGCCAACGCCATGGTTGCCTGGCGGGTTGAAGAAGAAAGAATTGATAAAGTGGGCGAAATCCTGGCCTCTTTCCCGGAAGTTACCCACTGTTACCATCGGCCAGCGGTATCGGCCTGGAAATACAATATATATTCCATGATTCACTGCCCTTCGGAGGAAGACTGCCGGGCCCTGGCAGACCGGATGTCTAAAAAGACCGGGATCACGGAATTTGAGTTATTGTTCAGCACTGAGGAATTGAAAAAAACCTCCATGAGATATTTCAGCTAAGACTCCGGCCTGATCGAAAAATATCTCGGCCGAAATGAAACATAATTACGCACGGACGGATTTTCTTCCGTTTTATTTTTTCTTAAATCCTAAGTTCAATAATAATTATGAGGTGTCGGCATGAACATCGAGAATTCGGTAAAACTTTTTAATCAGGCCCAGGAAGTGATCCCCGGTGGTGTAAACAGCCCGGTGCGTGCCTGCCGTTCAGTGGGTACCGATCCCCTTTTTATCGTGAAAGGTGAAGGGGCCAGGGTATGGGACGCGGACGGACAGAGCTATATTGACTATGTTGGTTCGTGGGGGCCGCTGATATTGGGACACGCACATACGTTAGTGATTAAGGCCCTAACCGAGACCGCTTCCCAGGGGACCAGTTTTGGCGCGCCTACGGAAATCGAGGTAAAACTGGCCCGATTGTTGATCGAATGCCTTCCTTCGCTCGAGATGGTCAGACTGGTTAACTCGGGAACCGAGGCAACTATGACCGCGATTCGGCTGGCCCGGGGTGTGACCCAACGGTCCTATATAATCAAATTCGATGGCTGTTACCACGGGCACGCGGACAGTGTTCTGGTGGCGGCTGGATCCGGAGTAGCCACTCTGGGTATTCCCGGCAGCCCAGGCGTACCGGAAGAACTGGCACGGTTGACCATCTCCCTGCCTTACAACGACTTGAATCCGGTCAAGGAAACCTTCGAGGCATTTAAAGATCAGATAGCCGCGGTCATTGTGGAACCTGTTGCCGGAAACATGGGCCTGGTGCCCCCCAAGGAGGAATTCCTGCCCGGACTCGCCGAGTTGACCAGAGAAAATGGCGCCCTGTTCATACTTGACGAGGTCATCACCGGTTTCAGACTCGGATTAAGCGGCGCTCAAGGTCTGTATAATCTGGATCCGGACCTGACCTGCCTTGGGAAAATCATCGGCGGCGGATTGCCTGTGGGCGCGATTGGAGGTAAAAAGCGGGTTATGGCCAATCTGGCCCCAACGGGAGATGTTTACCAGGCAGGTACGCTGTCAGGTAATCCCCTGGCGGTTTCAGCAGGATTGGCTACCATCGAGACGCTAAAAGCCGATCCTTCGATCTATGACCGGATAGGAAAACTATCTGAGACATTGGCTTCCGGTCTTTTAGACGCGGCCCAAAAC
>JAZGHI010000122.1:0-2001 GCA_036480955.1 Candidatus Adiutricales bacterium | reverse complement strand
ATAAAGGAGATGCTTTGGAAATAGAGAACCTAAGTTACCTAGGCGACGAAAACCAAATACCGCTGTGGCTCTTGCCTGCCCGCCCACGGCGGTGGGTAAAGGAGAGCTGTTTATATTTCAACAATATGCCCGCATGAGGTTGATCTGCTATCAGCTTTTTTCGGGCGACCCAAGGGAGCCGGCAGAGGCGGCGGGCACACGCGGTCGCCCGGATGACTTGCTCTCTGTCTAGTTATCCCTTTTACCGGCGATGAAATCTTCTGTCATTTGGTAGGCTATATCGTCAATGTATTGTTTCGGGGGGTGTTTCATCAAGAAAGCCGAAGGAGAATACAGTATCCCGCCTATCTTACGATCCAGGGCTAATTTACAGCACCGGATAGCGTCGATAGCCACACCGGCTGAATTCGGCGAATCCTCGACCGACAGCCGGAGCTCAATATTCATGGGCACGTCACCGAATAATTTGCCTTCCATGCGGATAAAGCACAATTTATTGTCCTTCTGCCAGGCAACATAATCACTAGGTCCGATGTGGATATTATCATCGTCGAGTCTTTCGTTCATGATCGATTGGACCGCTTCGGTCTTGGATTTCTTCTTTGAGTCCAATCGCTTTCTATCCAGCATGTTGAGAAAATCGGTGTTGCCGCCGGTGTTAAGCTGATAAGTTCTCTCCAGTTTGACGCCCCTCTTCATGAAGAGGTCTGTCAGGACCCGATGGGTGATTGTAGCCCCTAGTTGGGCCTTGATGTCGTCGCCAATGATGGGCAATCCCTTTTCCTTGAATTTATTCGCCCATTCGGGATCACTGGCTATGAAAACCGGCATATTATTTATGAAGGCCGCTCCGGCGTCCAGGGCGCACTGGGCATAGAACCTGGTGGCATCTTCCGAACCGACCGGCAGGTAGTTGGCCAGGATCTCCACGCCAGATTCTCTTAGTATTTCAACTACTTCTTCATGACTGGGCTCTTTTTCCTCGGCTAATAGAAATGTCTTATTATCGCTGTAGTCCTTCATGTGGCTGGAATAACCATCCAAGACTTTGCCCATGCGGACCTTGACCCCGGTCTCGCGGACATCCGGGCAGAACACGGTCGTACAGTTTGGGGGAGCAAAAATGGCCTCGGCGACGTCTCGGCCAACCTTTCTTTTATCTATGTCAAACGCGGCTGCAATTTCAATGTCACTGGGTTTATACTGCCCGATAGCATAATGCATCAACCCTGTAGCTTCTTGAGTTCTGCATTCGTGGTAATATTCAATTCCTTGGATCAGTGAGCTGGCACAGTTTCCAACACCAACAATGGCCACCTTAATTTTGTTCAATTTACGAACCTCCTTGATTCTGCTTAATTTAATAGTGAGCCTATTCAATAATGAGAGCCGGTAGGCTTTTCTTTTTGGTAGGGCCTCTGACCCCATGGGCATACTGCTTTTTTCAAATCCGCGGAGTCAATAATATCGGTGTTCCTCTATTACAGAACATTCGGTATTATTCTGACTTCGAGAAAAAAGAGCCAACCACGGGTCTTGGCATCCCGTACAATACAATATTTTTTTTAAAAAAGCAATCAAGGCGGACTAAACAGTCTTGCTTTCAGGGTCTTGTCTTATGGTGGAAATGGTCTATAATTGATCATTCGGTGCGCCTAAATAACTTGGGCCGAACAACCGCGATGTCATGAGTTCTTATTTGTCAGAATCAAATTTGTCCATACCAAGGCCCGGAGAAAAGGTGGAATTCTCGGGGCTTACCCCTCCGGCCGCGACTCTGGTTCTGGCTGATTTAATCAGGAATCAGCCGGTTTCTTTTTTAGCCTATTTACCCACGCCTGTCGAGGCCGAGGATTTTGCAAGGGACCTCGAGTTTTTCTGGCCGGAAGGGGCCAGGAATGGGGCGATCCTCCTTCTGCCTTCTTACGAGGTGAGGCCGTTTTCGGAACAGTCTCCGGCCACAGAGCTTATTTTTGACCGTATCAAAGCCCTCTATGCCCT
>JAZGHI010000121.1:0-15552 GCA_036480955.1 Candidatus Adiutricales bacterium | reverse complement strand
GCACCATACCGCCTTCGCCGGTCACCACGTTTTTTGTCACATAAAAACTGAAACAGCCGAAATCGCCGAAGGTGCCTGTTTTTCGGCCTCTATACTCGGTCTCAATGGCGTGGGCGCAATCTTCTATGATTTTTAAACCGTGATCTTGAGCAATCTCACTCAAAGCGTCCATGTCGCAAGCCCGCCCCGCGAAATGGACGGGGAGTAAGGCTTTGGTGTTAGGTGATATTTTTGCTCTGACCTGCTCCGGATCGATATTTAAGGTCAAGGGATCGACATCAGCCAGGACGGGCGTGGCGCCAGCATGGATAATGCTGTTCACAGTGGCGCAAAAAGTGAGGGGAGTGGTAATGACCTCGTCTCCCGGCTTAAGGTTCGCGGCTAGAATACTCAGGTGAAGGGCCGCGGTACAGGAGTTGACAGCCACAGCGTGCGAAACTCCCTTATAAGACTTGAAATCGCTCTCAAACCGTCTTACTTTAGGCCCGGTTCCCAACCAGCCGGATTTCATACTGGCGGTTACTTCTTCGATTTCCTCTTCTCCGATGGCTGGAGACCCGAAAACCAGAAAACGCTCTTTGGGCCGGACAGGGTCGTCATTCATTTTTTTCACAACCTGGTTCTAAAAAATTCAATATTATACGCCAAATAATAGCATAACTATTATCACGGCGGAAAGGGAAAGTTTTGTTTCCTCTCCTGATCTCTGTATGTTAGATTCAACTCTGTTGCCGCAGTCTGATGATCCGGATAGGGGTATTCTGTTGCCGCGAGGAAAGATTGAATCAATAATCTGTCTTTCAACTCAACCCTGGAATGATTTCGGCTGGACCAACAAGCGTCAAGTAATGGGCCGGTTGGCCGCACGGATACCCTTGCTTTATGTATTTCCCGGTTCCTCCGTGGCCGGGGCGATTCGCTCATGTGTACTCGGCCGGCTGCCTTTTAATGCCCTGTTCCGCCGGTTCGAGCAAAAGGGTGAGAAACTCTGGGTATATTTGCCGTTGACCTCCGGTTTAGACCGTTTTGTGGATAAGTTCAGAGATTTCGATCTCAGGCGTGTATCCGAATCCGTCAATCATTATAGCCAAGAACTCGGATTCAAAAACCCGGTCCTCTGGATTTATGATCCCATGGCACTGGCTCTGGTCAACCAGTTGGAAAAACGCCTGATAGTTTATGATTGTGTTGACGATTTTAAATATTTTCCCGCCTTTTCCGATCCAAAAAAACGAGCCAGGATGATTGCCGCCGAACGGGAGCTAGTTCGTCAGGCGAATTTAGTCCTTACCACCGCTCCGGCCTTGTACGAATCGAAGAAGAGTTTAAACCCAAATACCTATTTCACCCCTAACGCGGGGGATCCAGACCACTTCGGACGGGCCATGCAGAATGATTTACCCATACCGAAGGAGATTGCCGGGTTGCGCAAACCTCTGATTGGTTTTTACGGTGCCTTGAGCGATTACAAAGTTGACCTGGAATTACTCATCGACCTGGCCCGGGAAAAACCGGAATACAATTTCATCCTGATTGGCCAGGTCGGGGTGAGTGATCGACGGACGGATATCAGGGAGTTGAAAAACCAATCTAACGTCTTTCTTCTAGGACCCCGGCCTTACCAGGATCTACCGGCCTTCGTTAAAGGATTTGACGTGCTAATGATTCCCTACAGAATTAACGAGTACACCCGTAGCTGCTATCCAATCAAGTTTCATGAGATGCTCGCTACAGGCAAGCCGGTGGTAATAACAAGGCTCGAGGCTTTATCGGAATTCCACCATCTGGTTTACACGGCCCAATCGAGAGAGGATTTCATAAATCTGATAGAGAAGGCGTTGAGCGAGAATGATCCGGAAGTGATAAAAAAAAGAGTGGCCGCGGCTAGAGAAAACACGTGGGATAAGAAGGTCGAGCGTTTAATGGGCCTGGTGGAATCGGCTTTAGGGAATGGAAATGAGCCGTCCTAAGCTGCCGTTTCTTATTTATAAAACCTTAAGTCGCCTAAGGTCGTTAGGTTATGAAATCTTGGAACGGTCGGGTGGCTATGGTCTTTTACTCTCGCGTAATATCGGGTTGGTAAGATCTGTAGCCCGCGTTCATCCGGAAATGGTAAAAAAGGTCCTGGTCATCCGGACGGACGCTATCGGTGACATCATATTGACCACGCCTTTGGTCAAGGCGGCAAAAACATGCCTGCCCCGGGCCAGTCTGACCTTCCTGGTATCTGACGAGTGCCGGGATCTGATCAAGGGCGTTCCAGGATGCGATCGAGTCATCGGTTACCGGCCGCGCCGTGGTCTGGCCGGGTTGGTCTCCTGGTGGGAGATGGCCCGGATTTTAAGAACGGAAGGATACGACCTGGTGCTGGCCCTGCCTCACGGCTCTCTGAATATCGCCGCCTGGGCCAGATTCACGGGAGCCAACCAGCGTGTCGGGTACCGTTCCCGCGGCTTTGGCTGGCTGTTTTCCCACACCCTGCCTGACAAGCGGGGAGAGAAGGTAAAACACGAGGTCGAGAATTGTCTGGAACTGCTCCGGTTTGTAGGCCTGGCTCCTGATGAGTCCTCGAAGCCTCTATACGTTAATCTGGATTCAAAGGTAAAGAAGAGTGTTAAAAGGTATCTGTCCGAAAAGGGTATTGAAGCCGGGAAGGAAAGGATTGTGCTCATTCACCCCGGTTCCCGGACAACCTGGGTTCGTTGGCCGCCGGAGCGTTTCGCCCAGGTCGCGGACCGGCTGCAGGCTAGGAGGGATATCAGGACGGTAATAGTCGGAGGTCCCGGAGAAGAACCGGTTTCAGACTCGGTTACCGGGCACATGAAATCCCCTGCCCTAGATTTGACCGGGCGGCTTTCGCTCGTGGAACTGGCCGCTCTGGCCTCTATATCCCGGTTGTTTATTGGTCACAGCACGGGCTCCATGCACCTGGCCGCGGCCACCGGTATTCCGGTGGTAGCCATTTTCGGTCCCATCAGCCCAACTGACCATTTTGAGCGCTGGCGTCCCTATAGTGCGGAAGGCGTGGTAGTATCAAAAGCTGTGTGCCCTCAGGCCTGCGTCCCCAAATATTGCCCAAACCTGGATTGTATGGCCGCCATTCAGGTTGATGATGTGCTGGAAAAAGTTGAACAGAGCCTGACACGGCCAATAGCTACCTCTTCCCACCCGGTGGCTGGGTCATGAAGATTTTACTCCTGACTACTGAGTTCCCTCCGGAATTTGGCGGTATCAGCGAGTTGTCCGTTAATTTTGGACGTGCTCTCAAGCGAGCCGGGGCCTCGGTTCGGGTGCTGACCTCCGCATCATCGGCATCTCAGGCTGCGGCCGGAAACGGTCTTTCAGTGACGCGGACCCCCCGTATTCTACACTTGAAATTCATAAAGGTCCTCCCTCTTTTGTGGGAAGCCATAAGAATTTGCCGGGCGCATCGGCCGCATCTGATTCTGGCCATGTCCTGGACCCAACCCGGTTTAGTGGCCTGGCTGGTGAAACAGGCTCTGGGAATCGAGTACGCCGTGGTGGCTAATGGGTATGAGATCAGCCGGTATCAATCCTGGAACATGGTCAATCGGCTGATGCTTCAAATACTCAAGTCTGCTGGGAGAATAATCGCCATTAGTAGGTATACCCGAGGAAAAATCCTGGACCTGGGCCTTGATCCCACCCGGATTACCGTTATTAACCCCGCCATCGACATTGATATGTGGCGGTTGGAAACAGATACCGGTGAAATTGAAGAAAAATTCGGTATCAAAGGAAGACGTATCATTTTAACTACAGCCAGGCTGGTCAAAAGAAAGGGTCATGCCCAGGTTATCCGGGTGTTGAGCAGGATCAGTCAAAAATATCCGGACCTGGTTTACGTCATTACAGGTGAGGGGGATTCTGAACAAGAATTGAGGTCCTTGGCCATAGAACTAGGACTTCAGGATAGAGTCAGGATGACAGGATTCATTTCATCGGGAGAACTTCGAGCACTGTATCAGCTGGCAGAGGTCTACGTCTCCCCGTCTCTGGAGGTCAAAGCGGATGTGGAAGGTTTTGGTATCTCATTTATCGAGGCCGGTCTATATTCGACACCGGTCATCGCCGGCCGGACAGGGGGAGTCTCGGACGCAGTGGCCCACGGCCGGACTGGGTTCCTGGTTTATCCTCTCGATGAGGAAGAGATAAAAGATAAGCTGGTTCAATTACTGGACGATGAGGGCCTCAGGAGGTGGATGGGACGCCTTGGCCGGGAAAGGGCCAGGAAGGATTTCGGCCTGGACAGACAGGGGCAAAGGCTCCTGGCCGCCCTCAGTTCTGACCAGGACCCTGGAAAGCGGAAAGTAAAAATCCTCCACGTTATCACCCGCCTGGACAAAGGTGGTGCGCCTAAAAACACTCTCGTTACGGTTTCAGGATTGAACAGGCAGACCTACGAACTATTCCTTGTCAGCGGACCTTCATACGATCCGGAAGAAGGTCTCGGGTCAGCGACCCAAAAGATGGGTGTGAATTTTTTCGTTTGCGGGAATTTGGCGCGTCCCATCAGACCCCTGGCGGATCTTAAGGCCTTATTGGACCTGTATCGTTTCATGCGGAGACACGGCTTCGATCTAGTTCATACCCACACCTCGAAGGCCGGGGTAATCGGTCGCGTAGCGGCCATACTTGCCGGGGTCCCGGTAATAATCCATGCTTCACACGGCCATATTTATACCGGATTTTACGGGCCCTTGTTCTCGCGTATCCTGCTTCTGCTAGACCGGTTTCTGTCACGGTGGACGGAGAGGATTGTGACTCTGACAGCCAGGGGTCTTGATGAACAGGTCCGGATGAGTATCGCCCCCAGGTCCAGATTCAGGGTCGTACCCTCGGGAGTCGATCTGACCCGGTTCATGGACTCCCCGGTTTCCATTGAGCATACAAGGGCTGAATTAGGCCTGCCGTTGTCTGGACCCCTGTTGGGCATGGTGGCCGAGCTCGACCACCGGAAAGGGCATAAATATCTGATAGAGGCCATGCCTGCCGTTTTCAGAGCCCATCAGGATGCGCGGCTACTTATCGTGGGCCAGGGACCGTTGGAAAACCAGCTCAAGGCTCAAATAACGGGACTTGGTCTTCAGGACGCAATTATTTTGACCGGACACCGGGAAGACATACCGGAGATACTCCATCTTCTGGATATCTTTGTCTTGAGCTCGATTAACGAAGGCATGGGTAGGGTAATCGTGGAAGCCATGGCCTGCGGTCTGCCGGTAGTAGCCTCGAATCTCATGGGTATTCCGGAATTGGTGGAAGATGGCGTGACCGGATTCCTTTTTCGTCCTCGCGATTCCCACGGCCTGGCCGAAAAAATCATTGAGCTGCTCGATAATCCGGAAAAAGCTGAAAAAATGGGTTTCATAGGACGGCAGAAGGTGTATCCTAGCCATGATGAGACCGTCATGGTCGAAGCTTTTGAAGACCTTTACCGGGAAGCCTTGTCGGCCAAAGGAATTTATCCCAGAATTTCTCGACCCGTTTCGTCTTGACAGGGTAAAAGACCGTTAATATAACTATATTTTATGAGGAAATGGCCGCAACAAAGGCCGTATCGAGTGATTTATAAAGATAGTTGTTTATAGAATATCGGCGAATGTGAGTTCGGAATTTCAGCAAGGAGGAGACCTCTGCAAAACGAGTAATTTGAGGTCAAATCGAGGAGCACGAAAATTTAAGCCGCAGGAATACTTGGTGTATTTCGAGGACTAACGCCATTGCAGGCGAAGCCGAAGTGGCAGCTCAAAATTCGAGCGCGACAAAGAGTTGGGCCAAAGGACGAAGTTTTACAGAGGTCTCAGGATAGTAATAAATGACAACATACGACGTAAAATTTTTACCCGATGACGTTACTTTTGAAGTGGAAGAAGGTACAAACCTTCTGCAGACGGCCATGTCTGCCGGCGTGCATGTCAACGCTTCATGCGGCGGTGGCGGAGTATGCGGAAAATGCCGTGTAATCCTGGAAGAAGGCCAGGTGGAATCTGAGCGGTCCAGCCTTATTTCTGAAGAGGATTTTGAGGCCGGGTATCGGCAGGCCTGCGAATCAAAGGTGCTGGGTGATGTGGTCGTTCGGGTTCCGGTTGAATCACAACTCGAGGCCAGGGCCCTCAACCGTCCCCGGCCGGGCAAGAACGCCGCCCGTATGGCCGAGGAGATCGGGGTAGATCAGCTCCGTGAAGAGGGCATATTCAGTCCTCCTCTGCTTAAAAAAATCGTGCATGTAGCGCCTCCGACCCTGGGTGACAATATAAGTGATCTCACCAGGGTTATTGACGCCCTCCGGGATCAGCATGGCGTCCATAATCTGAACGTGGATTTTAAAGTGATCAAAACCCTGCCTGAGATCATGCGGGACAGTGATTTTGAAACAACCGTCACCCTGGCCTTTCCTCCATCATACGTGGAGGATCCTGAGGGGGCTCGGATCAACCTGACTGATATCCAGGCCGGGGATCACACGGCGTCAAATTACGCCCTGGCCGTGGATGTGGGCACAACCACGGTCTTCGGCCAGCTTCTGGATTTACACACCGGCCAGGTTTTGGATACGTACGGGGATTTCAATCGGCAGATCAGTTACGGTGAAGACGTTATTACCCGAATCATTTACGCCGATAAGACCGGCGGTTTAAAAAAGATGCAGGACTTGATCGTCACTACCATAAATTCCATCATCGACATTTTGTGCAAGCGGCAGAAAGTGGATCCTGAGGAGATCACCGTGGCCACCATGGCCGGGAATACGACCATGACTCAACTGCTTTTAGGTGTAAATCCCAAGTATATCCGGCTGGCCCCATACGTGCCCACGGCAAATTTCCTTCCACCCATATCGGCGCGGGGTCTAGGTTTTCATCTCGGAGAACACGTCATGGTGCATGTTTTTCCGTCAGTGGCCAGTTACGTGGGTGGGGACATCGTGGCCGGGTTGATTGCCAGCGGTGTGAACCGGCGGGAAGAGCTGACTCTGTTTATCGATCTCGGCACCAACGGCGAAATAGTGGTGGGAAACAAGGACTGGATGGCCAGCGCCGCCTGTTCCGCCGGACCGGCTTTCGAAGGTGGCGGGATTAAATTCGGCATGAGGGCCATTTCCGGAGCCATCGAGGATTTTTCCATAAACCCCAGTACATTGGAACCCATGATCCTGACCATTGACATGAAGAAACCCAAAGGAATCTGCGGATCGGGACTGATCAACACCGTCGCCGGTTTGTTTGAAATGGGAGTATTGGAAGCCAACGGCAAATATAATCGTGATCTCGATACAAATCGGGTTCGGTCCGCCGGGGATGATGGGTACGAATACGTGCTCTCCTGGGCTGATGAGACCGAGATAGACCAGGATATAGTCTTGACAGAGGTGGATATCGATAATTTTATCCGGGCCAAAGGGGCCATGTATGCCGGGTACATGACTCTCCTGGAAGAAGTCGGATTAACCATCTCTGATCTTGAACGGGTAATCATCGCCGGGGGATTCGGCCGCTATATCAATCTCGAGAAGGCCATCATCACCGGCCTGCTGCCTGAAATGGACCTGGACAAATTCACTTTCATAGGCAACGGCTCTCTCCTAGGGGCCAAACTGAACTCCCTGTCGAACCACCTGCGCCAGGAGGTCAAGGAAATAGTGAGTAAAATCACCAACTTTGAGTTGTCCGAAGTGCCGACTTATATGGGACAGTATGTGGCCGCCCAGTTCCTGCCCCATACTGACCAGGACTCTTTCGCCAATGTAATGGCCCGAGTAGCTGAAACCAGGGGCTTAGTCAGGCGAAAAGACGGATAATCTAGGTTTAAGGGTGTATGCGGCTTGACATGCTACCCCTCCTGGTGCGTAAATAAATCGGTTTTCCATTAGGTAGACGTGCCGTTGAGCGAGCCGTTTTTCAGTACGGGCGCGGTACGGTTTCCCAAGTTTCCGGCTAGGTCTTTGTTCTTTCCTGGCCTCGTATTTCGGACGGCGGCTTGGTCGTTGCGCGATTGTGTGAACGGCCGTTTGGTACGTTGATACCCGGATTAGTCAATTAACCCAAACCAGAAGAGGAGCGGATAATGGTCGAAGAGAGGGATTATTTTGGCGCGTTGTACGAGGTGGCCAAGGTTATTAACGCCTCACTGGAACCGTCCAGGGTTTTGGAGGAAATCGTTCGGTGTGTAGCCGGCACCATGAAGGTCAAAGCCTGTTCCTTAAGACTGCTGGATTCGCGGAAGAAGAGGCTTTTAATGGGAGCGGCCTACGGTTTGTCTGAAGGATACATCCGTAAGGGTCCGGTTTTGGTTGAGGAAAGCGGATTGGATCAGAAGGCGCTCAGGGGAGAAGTAATCTGGCTTGAAAACGCCCAGACTGACAAGGACTTTCAGTACGGGGAAAAGGCCAAGGCCGAGGGGATTAAATCAGTCCTGGTAGTGCCCCTCCGGTTTGGAGAAAAGTTCATTGGCGTTTTACGGGTATATTCTTCCGAGATAAGGGAATTTGATGAGGACGAAACAAAATTCCTTCAGGCGGTAGCCAACTTAAGCGCCATTTCCTTGGAGAACGCCCGGCTTCACCAGGCCTTGCAAACCGACTATGACCTGCTGGTGGCCCATAAATATCGTCTGGATGATAATTAGAGGAGAGGATTATGACTCGGATCGGCATTAATGGTTTTGGTAGGATCGGCCGGCAGGTTCTGAAGGCCATCCTGGAGAGACATCCCGACACCTTGGAGGTCGTAGCGGTAAACGATCTTTTTGACGTTCAAACCAATGCTCACCTTTTCAAATACGATACCAATTACGGGCGGTTTCCCGGTGAGGTGGAGACTGACGGAGATATACTAAAGGTCAATGGACAGGCCATCGAAAACTTTTCCGAGCGCGATCCCGCCTTAATCCCCTGGGACGATGTGGGAGTGGATATAGTGGTGGAAGGTACCGGGCTCTTCAGGACCGGCCCCAAGGCCGGGGCCCATCTGGAGGCCGGAGCCAGAAAGGTTATAATCACCGCCCCGGCATCGGAGGAAGACTTGACCGTGGTCATGGGGGTGAATCATGACGATTATGATCCCGAAAATCACCACATCATTTCGAACGCTTCTTGTACCACCAACTGCCTGGCCCCTCCGGCCTTGGTGATCCATAAGGCTTTTGGCATCGAAAAAGGGCTGATGACCACCATACATTCATATACGGCCGACCAGCGAATACTGGACCTGGCCCATAAAGACCTGCGGCGGGCCAGGACCGCCGGCATGAACATCATACCCACCAGCACCGGGGCGGCCAAAGCCGTTTCTCTGGTAATACCGGAATTGGCCGGACGGTTCGATGGCTACTCACTGCGCGTGCCCACGCCCACGGTCTCGGTGGTGGATTTTGTGGCCCAGCTGAACCGGAAGGCCACCACCGAGCAGTTGCGCGCTGAATTGATTAAGGCGGCCGGCGCTGACTTGAAGGACATCATGTCCTGTGAGGAAGAACGCCTGGTCTCCTCGGATTTCAAAGGCAACCCGAATTCATCCATTGTGGATCTCGAGTTCAGCTTCGTCCTCCAGGAAAACATGGCCAAAGTGGTGGCCTGGTACGATAATGAGTGGGGCTATTCCTGCCGGGTAGCGGATTTGGCCGCCTATATATCTGAAAAGGGGCTTTCCAGATAACCACCACAGACTCATTAGTCCGGCTCTGACCGCGATTCCTGCAGGCTCGGACGTGTTTTTTTATTATGTATAGATAGGCGGACGTATGAATAAACAGGCCAGCCTTTTCGAAACCGCGGGTGAAATAGAGGGCTGGTGGATCCTGAACACCGACGGCGCATCTTTAGGGAATCCGGGTCCGGCCGGGGCCGGGATTGTGCTCCGGGATTCGGGGGGTACCATACTCGGGGAACTGAGCAGGTCGTTGGGAAAAGCTACCAATAATGAGGCTGAGTATCGGGCCCTGATCCTGGGCCTTACGGAAGCGCGGAGCATGGGCGCCACTCGGCTCAAGGTTCTCCTAGATTCAGAGTTGGTGGTAAAGCAGATACAAGGCCTTTATCGAGTTAAAAACAGGCGTCTTCGGCCGCTTTATGATCGGGTCATGGAGTTATTGCAAGATATGGAGGCCTATGATATTTTACATATCAGAAGGGAGCTTAATACGGAGGCCGATTCCCTGGCCTCGCGTGCCGCCACGGAAGGACGGGATGATAATAATTAAACAGGGGTTATAGACCAGGAAGCGGGCTGAATGATCGCCGGCGTCAGATACGGAATCTGTGCCGGAGGAAAGTCCGAGCTCCAAGGGGCAGGGCGCTGGTTAACGGCCAGCGGGGGCAACCCCGGGAAAGTGCCACAGAAAGCAGACCGCCCCGGTTTCGGCCGGGGTAAGGGTGAAAGGGTGAGGTAAGAGCTCACCAGCTTCGGCGGTGACGCCGAAGGCTCGGTAAACCCCGCCCGGAGCAAGACCAAATAGAGAGATGTTTGAGGGCTGCCCGTCCGAGATCTCTGGGTAGGTCGCTCGAGGGGCCGGGCAACCGGTTCCCAAGATTAATGATCATTACCCGGGTGAGGGTAACCGAAACCGGGGACAGAACTCGGCTTACAAGCCTCTTCCTGGTCTCTAATCGGTACAAGCCGTCTACCTTACTTAAGAGTAAGCCATGGAAATGGTTCAAAGAAGCGGTCCGGTGGCCGCAATTATCCCTGCCGGTGGCTCTGGCACCCGCTTCGGTCGGACAAGGCCTAAACAATTTGTAGAACTTGGCCGATGGCCAGTTTTGGCCCACACCCTGTCACGGTTCGATCAGACGAATGCCGTCGATCGGGTGGTGGTAGTCGTACCACGGGGCCGAAAGACATTTGTGCGATCCGAGATAGTGAATCGATTCGGGTTTCAGAACGAAATCGAGATCGTAGTGGGAGGAGAACATCGCCAGGATTCGGTTTATAACGGATTCATGGCCCTCGATGAAGACGTGGAGTTGGTACTGATCCACGACGCGGTCCGGCCTCTGGTAAGTATTAAGATCATCGAAGAGGTGATTGAGGCGGGACGGATGTACGGGGCGGCCATTGCCGCGATTCCGGTCAAGGATACACTCAAGAAGGTCGAAAACGAGACTATAGTCGACACGCTGGACCGGGTCTCTCTCTGGCAGGCTCAGACCCCTCAAGTTTTTGACCGGGCCTGGCTGGCCGAGGCCTTGACCGCGGCCAGACGGGATGGGATACTGGCCACGGATGAAGCCACTTTAATAGAGCGTTGCGGCTATCCAGTCAGGGTAGTGCACGGGGCTCTGGCCAACCTGAAGATCACTTCCCCCGAAGACCTGGTGTTGGCGGAATCGCTGACCGGATATGATTCGATGGATTCCAGAATGCGGGTAGGAATAGGGTATGATGTTCACGCCCTGGTCTCCGGCCGGAGACTGGTGCTCGGTGGGTTGGAAATCCCACATAATCTGGGCCTGGATGGTCACTCGGACGCTGATGTGATCATCCACGCCTTGTGTGACGCTCTTCTCGGCGCGGCCGGCCTGCCGGATATTGGGGCCAATTTCCCCGACACCGACCCTCAATGGGCCGGGGTCAGGAGCCTGGACCTGCTGGAACTGGTGGGAGAAAAAATTAGGAGCGCGGGTTTCGATTTAGTGAACGCCGACTTGACCTTGATGGCTGAAAAGCCTAAAATAATAAATTACGTTCCTGAGATGGCACGTCTCATGGCGGAGGCCTTATCCACGGAACCGGATCACTTGAATATCAAGGGCACTACCACGGAAGGACTGGGCTTGGTGGGGCGTGAGGAAGGAATGGCCGCCTCGGCCGTGGTCCTGTTGTCTCGGAAATCCGAATGGTAGGCGAAAATTCATAATCTTTTGAATCTTGGCTTGATGTTCTTAAAATCATTACCAATTCCACGTATCGTTGGGTTAGAATAACTCGGAGGATAGATGCCCCTCACACTATACAACACCGCCAGCCAGAAAAAAGAACCTTTTATACCCCTCGAAGAGGGGAAAGCTAAAATATATGTCTGCGGTCCGACTGTTTACGATGTCGCCCATATCGGGCACGCCCGCTGTTACATCGTCTTCGATATCCTGGTACGGTATCTCCGTTATCTGGGCTTTGACGTACTTTTCACCCGCCAATTCACCGACTTGGATGATAAGATCATCAAGCGGGCCCAGGAAGAAGGTCAGGAATACATCGAGCTGGCCGAACGGTACATTAGTTTATTCCACCAGGATATGGACGCCTTGGGATTGCTGAGACCGGATCTAGAACCCCGTGCCACCGAGTACATCGATCTGATGGTGGCGGATATCCAGAGCCTGGTTGAAAAGGGCTACGCCTATCATACTGATACTGACGTCTTTTATGACATATCAAAATATGATGATTACGGGAGTTTATCCGGCCGCGAACTGGAAGACCTTCAGGCCGGAGCGCGCGTTGAAGTGGACCCGAACAAAAAAAATCCTCTGGATTTTGTGCTCTGGAAAAAGAGCAAACCCGCAGAACCATCCTGGGATAGTCCCTGGGGACCGGGAAGACCGGGCTGGCATATCGAGTGTTCAGCTATCAGCGCCCATTTTTTGGGCCCGGAATTCGATATTCATGGCGGAGGGCAAGACTTGATTTTTCCCCATCATGAAAACGAGATAGCCCAGGCCAAACCTCTGGGCCGGAATTTTGCCCGGTATTGGATGCATAACGGCTTCGTCAGAGTCGATCATCGTAAGATGTCGAAATCGCTTAAGAATTTTTGGCCTATCCAGGATGTCCTGGCCCATTTTCACCCCGAGGTCTTGAGACTTTTTGTGATATCTAGGCATTACAGGAGCCCTGTCGATTTTTCCGACGGGGCCATAATTGAGATCAGTCGCGGTCTGGAGCGGGCCTATCGCACCTTAAAAAAAGCAGAGAAGGCCCTGGGTGAGATGGAAATCCAGAAGGCGTCATCAACTAAATGCCCGGTCCTCGACGCTTTCAGAGAGGCCATGGATGACGATCTGAATACGGCCCGGGCTCTGGGCCATGTTTTTGAGGCTGTCCGGGAACTGAATAAAATCATGGATGGGGGCCAGCCGCAGGATATGGACCTGGACCAGGTAAACGCCTGGGTGGCGGCCATCCGTGATATGGGTGGCATACTCGGCATCCTGACCCATGATCCTGACCAGTTTCTCGAGTACGGCCAGTCCAAAGGCCAGGCTGTCTCCGGGTTGAGCCGCGAAGAAATCGAGGAATTAATAGCCGTCCGGACTCGGGCCAGGAAAGCAAAAGACTGGGACAAGGCCGATAGCATCAGGAATCAACTTAAAGATAATGGAGTTCTTCTCGAAGATGTAGGCGCTGAAACGCGCTGGAGATTCGAGACCTGAGCCCTCTGGAATTAAATAGCCATGCCTATTTTTGAGTTGGTCACGGAATATAAGCCCCAGGGGGATCAGCCTCGGGCCATCGAGGAACTGGTCCAGAACATTGCCCAAGGCACCAGGCATCAGGTCCTTTTAGGAGTGACCGGATCGGGCAAGACATTTACCATGGCTAATGTGGTGGCCCGCATCAATCGGCCCACATTGGTCCTGGCCCCCAATAAAACTCTGGCCGCGCAGCTATACGGTGAGTTTAAGACCCTGTTTCCTCATAATGCGGTGGAATATTTCGTCAGCTATTACGACTACTACCAACCGGAAGCCTACCTTCCCCAGACTGATACCTACATCGAGAAAGAGACCGACATAAACGAGGTTATCGACAAAATGAGGCACTCGGCCACCAGGTCCCTCCTGGACCGCGAAGACGTGCTCATCGTGGCCAGTGTTTCCTGTATATATGGTCTGGGTTCTCCCGAGGCGTACCACGGCTTGATGTTGTATCTGGAGAGGGACGTAGACCGGCCCCGAGAGGACATCATTGCCAAGCTGGTCGAGATGCAGTACGAACGCAATGATTATGATTTCCACCGCGGGACCTTCAGGGTGCGGGGGGATACTCTGGAAGTGTTTCCGGCCTATGAAGATGCTCGGGCCGTGCGCGTCGAATTCTTTGGCGACACCGTGGAATCTATTCGGATGATAGATCCCTTGCGAGGGAAGGTCCAAAGCGAATTGAGGACCGTGGCCATATATCCTGGCAGCCACTACGTGACCACCGAAGAGAATATAAAACGGGCTATCAAGGATATCCGTCTGGAGCTGAAAGAGAGGCTCGAAGTGTTCCAGGGAGAAGGTAAACTACTCGAGGCCCAGCGGCTGGAGGAGAGGACTAATTACGACCTGGAGATGCTCAAGGAGATGGGGTCTTGTCAGGGCATCGAGAACTACTCCCGCCATCTGACCGGACGAGAGCCGGGTCAGCCCCCGCCTACCCTGTTGGATTATTTTCCGAGAAACTTCCTCCTTTTTGTGGATGAAAGCCACCTGAGTATTCCCCAGATTCAGGGTATGTACCGGGGTGACCGGGCCCGCAAGCAGAATTTGGTCGAGTACGGCTTTCGTCTGCCTTCGGCCCTGGATAACCGGCCGCTGAACTTCGAGGAGTTCAACCGGCTGCTTAACCAGGCGCTTTACGTCTCGGCCACGCCGGCCGATTATGAGTTGACCATGGCTGAGGGGGTGGTTTCTGAGCAGATTATCCGTCCCACGGGCCTCATGGATCCGGAAATGATTTTTCGTCCGGCCAAAGGCCAGGTCGACGATCTATATGACGAGATTCAAAAACGCATCAAAAAGGGTGAGCGCGTTTTAGTCACCACCTTGACCAAACGCATGGCCGTGGATCTGAGCGAGTATTTTCAGGAGTTGGGAATGAAGGTCAATTATCTGCATTCCGACGTCAAGACTCTGGAGAGAGTGAGGATAATTCGGGACCTTCGGGTCGGCAAATACGACATCCTGGTGGGCATCAATCTCCTCCGTGAAGGTCTGGATCTGCCCGAGGTCTCCCTGGTGGCCATACTGGACGCGGACAAGGAAGGGTTCCTGCGCTCCGAACGCTCCTTGATCCAGACCTGCGGACGGGCGGCCCGGAATGTCAACGGCCAGGTCATACTTTACGGAGACGTGGAAACCGGTTCCATGAGTCGGGCCAAGGCTGAAACCGATCGCCGCCGGGCCGTTCAGGCCGCTTATAATGAAGAGCACGGCATCACTCCTGAATCCATCATCAAGTCCATGGACAGTATTTTGAACTCCGTCTACGAAGCGGATTACGTGGAGATTCCGGCCGCGGCCGAATCGGAACCGGATTACATCCCGCCGGAATTGATACCCGATATTGTCAAGTCCTTGAAAAAAGAGATGAAGGACGCGGCCGCACGGCTGGACTTTGAAGAAGCGGCCCAAATCAGGGATCGTATCAAAGCCATCTCGGAAGAAGAGTTGTGGGTATAGGCAGCTCCCGGAAGTTATATTCAGCGTCATAAGTATTGACGCGCACGATTTACTTAACTTATTGATAATCCATAAGATATAAGGTATGCTATGGGTAATTTACATTGACGCCGTGTACCGCTATGCCGGTCATCATGAAGGAGTCT
>JAZGHI010000120.1:0-3931 GCA_036480955.1 Candidatus Adiutricales bacterium | reverse complement strand
GAAACGGCATCTTTTACCGCCCTGCAAGCCGCTTCGGTAACATCTTCACCATGAATGTCAATCCCAGTCCCAATTTCAATAATGAATCTTTTTTTTGCCATAATTTTCCCCTTATTGATCTCATTTTCAAGATTTAAAAAATACGCGAGGGTGTAACCTGCTTACCTGGCCTGTTACCGGTTATTGTACCAGATTATGTGAGTGGATGGATCAGACTTTTTTTGATTCGCGAATTCATAACTCTTTGAACGAAAAAAGTTGGCGCGATCAAATCATTACTTTGAAAACTGTTCGGAATGTGAGAAAGTTTGATATAGTAATTGCCAAAAATATTTTCCGTTTCCAGTAAAGGGAGCCATTATCCTATCAGATAATATCGAAGACATGTAACAAAGGGCAATTACATGATGTTTTGGCGTTTGTTTCGACGTATGGGGGCTGATTGACCGACATCGTTTTCATGCTATTAATGGTCTAAAATGGAACATTAATATGACAAACGCTCTAGCCATCCAAAAGATGAATATACAGACCCAGGCAGTGAACCTGTAACGGCGGATGGCTTACAGTATAAATGGACGCGCTATTTTAGAAATTCAATGAAACAAGAAATTCAATGATTTTGATTTCACATAATTCTGTCCCTCAGGTGGAGGCCTAGCATGTCTGAAGATCTGGTAAAAATTGAGATTAAAAATAACATCGGTTTTTTGAGCCTAAACGGAATTAGAGACCTGAACCTTTTACATAAAGATCTTGTTTTGGAACTGGCGAGAGTTCTCAAGGATATAAACGGAGATCCGGCCGTGCGGGTACTAGTGATGAAGGGGAATGGTGAGAGGGCCTTTTCGGGTGGAGTGGACGTTAGAAAAATGAAAGAATTTTCTCCATGGGAGGCTGAGGATTTCATACGCGCCCTGCACACGGCCATGAAATTAATCATGACTCTCAATCAACCCGTTATCGCCTCAGTCTTCGGGCCGTGCCTGGGAGGAGCCATAGAAATAGTCATGGCGGCGGATATGGTTATCGCGGCCGAGGACGCCCTGTTTGGGTTACCTGAGATTCGCGTGGGCGTGCCTTCAGTGATCGAGGCCTCGCTCTTGCCCCAAGTCATAGGATTAAGCCGCGCCCGAGAACTCATTCTGACCGGTGACATCATCACCGCTTCAGAGGCATTTCGCCTGGGCCTGGTTAGTCGTGTGGTTTCGAGGGACATGCTTGAAGAAGAGACTTTAAAGAAGGCTCAACAATTTCTCCGGCTCAGCCCGAAAATTCTTTCCGTTCAGAAAGATATTATCGACAAATGGCAGAATCTTGGACAGGACCAGAGCGCGGAATATAGCATCAAAGCCTTTGCGCTTTGCTTTACCACCGGTCATCCTCGTGAGGCCATGGAGGCGTTTCTGGCAAAAAGGGAACCTGAATTTTGAGCCTTACGCGGGATTCTTAACTATTCAAGTGCGGCCGAGTATCCATGAGAACAAATAGGACATCCTTACTTGAATTATGAATTAATGAAAGGTTCGAGTTCATGAATAAGTTCCGTTTTACTTTTTTTGCGGTCTTGATAATCCTGTTTTTAACTATGTTTTTCGGTACGGACGCCGGTGTAACAGCCGGGAAAACCACTATGACCGAAGATGAATATTCCCAAGCACTTGGCCAGGCTCTCAAGGATATAATCGAGAAAATAAAACCCAGGGCCAAAGCCAGATTAATATTTCGGGCCAATCTATTTTTCGCTCATGAAACAGCCATTAAAAATATGCCGCTTAACATTTTGAAGCAAAAAGTGGACGCCTTCAAGGAGGCTGGTGTAAGCGGAGTCGATATCAATATGGGTCTGTTCCCATGGTTGGATATGGATAAGGAAGCCATGGCCAAGTATGACAGCTTGATAGACTATATTCGCCAACTCGGCCTGACCCTGGCGCTGGACCCGGCCTATTCCTATGTCTATCACAAGGTGACTGATTTTAAGGATTGGACAGGCAAAGCTGAAATAGCCTGGACCGAAATGGCCAGGCGTTACCGGCCTGATATATTTGTCGTGGTGCATGAGCCAACCACTCAGGACATGAGGATGGGATTTGAAAACAGCGTCCAGGATTGGGCTAGGTTCACTGAACGGATAGCGCGAAAGATAAAGGAAATATCCCCCCATATCCGGCTTGCCGCCGGGGTTCACGCCAAGGAGTATGGTCATTTTAAGGAATTCGTTAAGATAGACCTTCTGGATTATATCTCCTTTGACGTGTATAGTCTGGCCGGACTCAAGTCTATCAACCGGATGATTCCCGAGGCCAGAAAGGCGGGAAAGCGCGTCTACATAGAGGAAACATGGCGGCCACCCTATTTTGTGCCGGGTTCAGGTCTCTCGCTGGACTATATTTTAGCCAAAGGTATTGGACTGTCCAAATTCAAAGAGCTCGATTTTCTCTGGCTGGAAATGATTACGCTTTACGCCTCGGTTTGGAAAATGGATTCGATTACGCCTTTCTGGACCCAGGCCTTTTTCAAGTATGTCGAAAACAAGGGAGACGCACTTGACAAAGCATACAATCTGAGGGTCATGAAGGCCATCACCCAAAAAGAGCGAACGGAAACGTTTCATCACTTCGCGAAACTTATACGCGCTTATCAAAAGATAAACGCGAATAAAAGCCAGGATCAACAAACTAAATAATACCAATGAGATACGAAATCAATAATGGATGCCTTACAAATTAAAAAACGCCTGACCAGGTTATCAAGGCCCTCCCAGACTTTGATTTCACGTGATTTATAGGAAAAAGTTCCTAGTCCCCCGGCTTTTTCTAATACTAATTTCGTATAAAAAAATAGCGCAAAATCATACCTTCGCCGGATTGCCCTTTTGTCCCAGGAGATTTAATCTTTACACTACCAACATAAGTAAAGACCCGGGCGAATTTGCCGGGAGGGGTTCCAACACTTAATAACGACTGAGAATGAGGTAAGTCAAATGGCATCCAACTTCAGGGTTTGCGGTCATCAGACAGAAGGAAGTGTTCACCTCAAACTCCTGGGTGATCTGGACGACTCCTCAGTTCTTGAGTTGGTAGACATTTTAAAGAAAAGACGTCCGGGGCTGTACCGGGTTTTTATCCACACGGCCGGGCTTGAGGATGTGAGTCCCGTGGCCTGCGGCAATTTAAGATCGAACTTGCCTTCATTAAAGATGCAATCCGATCGCCTAGCCTTTACCGGTGAGTACGCGGCGCGAATGGCCCCGAATAAAGATTACCTTCTGTGAATTTTTACCAATAAAGGAAAGATTACCGAAATGGGAAGGCAGGATATCATAGACAGCTTGAAATTGAGTCCTTTCTATTCCTCCATGTCACGGGCTGAGAAGCAGTCGACAGTAGAGATGCTGGAAGCCCGCTGTCAGGCCCTGGGTCTACTGACCCAACAACAGTTGGATTCAAACTTTTTAGAAAAATTATCGGGAATTACAGATTGCGAGTGAGAAATCCAGGCAGGACTGAAAAATGATGACGCGTCATAAAAAGTTCAAATATTTTTTTGAGGATGACTCTATCGACAGGGAAATAATGATGACGCGTCAAAAAAAGCTCACCCCAAGTTCTTTGCCCCCCATATAACCCCGTTTTTTACACATTCCCCAGGCCGTAGGGAAGACCGCACCACCCTCTTCCATCATACGGCCTTTTTTTATCTGATTATAGAGGTTCGGACGCGGTTAATAGAGCAGAAGTGTTGTTTAGAGCGTTTGTCATATTAATGTTCCGTTTTAGTCCATTAATAACATGAAAACTATGTCGGTCAATCGTCCTCCATGCGTCGAGACAAACGCCAAAACATCATGTAATTGCCCTTAGTTACATGTCTCCGATGTTAGCTGATAGGATAATAGCTCCCTTTGCTGGAAACGGAACATATTTTT
>JAZGHI010000119.1:0-2166 GCA_036480955.1 Candidatus Adiutricales bacterium | reverse complement strand
TCGCGGCCGCGGCCAGGGATACCGCCCCTGATGATTATCCCATCATGGTGGACGTGAACGGCCGTTTCACGCCCATCGAGGCTGAGGAAACCGCCAGGCAACTGGCCGATCTCGGCGTATTCTGGTTCGAGGAACCCATCTGGCCCATGCAGGACTTAGAGGCCATGGCCAGGCTCAGGCAAAGAGTCGATCTTAAACTGGCCGCCGGGGAGAATGAATATTCTCTGAAAGCCTTCGAAAAGCTGATGAGCACTGGGGCCGTTGATTTCGTGCAGCCTGAAATTACCAAAATCGGGGGCATTTCCGTGGCCAGGAAGGTTTCAGCGCTGGCCGAGCTCTACAACGTGGCCATCTGTCCCCATTCTTTTCGTACAGGCCCGGCGGCCTACGCCAACATACATTGGGCTTTTACCCAGATGAATATGGAGTGGCTGGAGATTCCTTTCCTTCCCGCAGGAAGATCTCTTCCTTCAAACACTCCCGATCTTAAGCTAATCGGCGGGGAGATTCAATTCCCCGATGGTCCGGGATTCGGGGTGCCTTCTTTGTGATGTGCCGTATTTTTTTTAGAATCATCTCCAAAAGAGTTGATGAAAATGATAAGGATTCAAGGGGTCAAGGGTCCAAGCGTTTGTTCTCCAACTAAATTGGAGAAGAACCTTTTTTAAAAACGGGCCATATTCAGCCAATCGCTATGAGCTTGGCCTTTTTTAACGAGGATAACTAAATGAGTAAAACCGGTCTGTCTCACCGTGAACGCGTGAACCTGGCGCTTGGGCACCGGGAAACAGACAGGATCCCCATTTCACTGGTCTGTTCCGGCATTCACCAGCCCACTTACGGTGAGCTGGATACATTATTGAAAAAGAAGAAGGGACTGGGTTTAGGAGAATACCTCAGGTCTATTCTGGATATTTCCGGTGTAGGTCCGGCCTACGTAGGCCCTCCCCTGCCCGAGAGGACCGACTACTGGGGGGTCAAGAGACAAACTGTTGAATTTGGGCTGGGCTCCTACGATGAGATCGAGGTCCATCCCCTGGCTGAGTATGATACTATGGATGAACTTACGGAATATCCCTTCCCGAAAACAGAATGGTTTGATTACTCGGTCATTCCCGGTCAGATAGAGAGGATTAACGCCACGGAAGAGCACTGCCTCATAGCCGGTTGGGGAGCGATTTTCGAGGCTACCTGGTTCATGAGGGGGTTTGAAAAGTGCCTCATGGATTTGGCGCTCAACCCGGAAATAATGCAGTTTATCATGGGAAAAGTGACCGATTTTCAAGTCGAGCATCATAAAAAGATACTGGAAGCCGGCCATGGCGAGATCGGCTTGATATTCACCGCGGACGACATCGGCACTCAAAGGGATCTGCTCATGTCCCTGGATACATGGGAGCATATCCTCAAACCTCATCAGGTGCGGCTCAACCGGACCATACACGAATACGGCGTAAAAACCATTTATCACACTGACGGGGCAATAATGAAGGCGGTGCCGGGCTTGATCGAAATGGGCGTAGATATTCTCCAGGCCTTGCAGTTCGACGCGGCTGGAATGGACCCTCAGGTACTTAAGAACGAATACGGAGACCGCCTCTGTTTCGAGGGCGGGATCAGCGTGCAAAAAACCCTGCCTTTTGGAACCGCCGAAGAAATAGAGCGGGAAACACTCGACCGCATCCGGGTTCTGGGAAAAAACGGGGGGTACATTCTGGGCCCCTCGCATGCTATTCAGGCCGGGACCCCAGCCGAGAACGTACTCATGATGTTTGAGACGGCCGTTAATTATAAAATGTAAGCTGAGGTGATCGACCTCTCCCTGGATTTTCTGAACCGCCGCATCCCGGAGCACGAGCTTCAGAAGACCCGCAGCAAGACGTCGTTGGTGGCTTGATAGGTATTTCTCCCGAATTATATGTAGAAACGGGTTTCAAATTATAGTAATTGCTAAAAATATGTTCCGTTTACAGTAAAGGGAGCTATTATCCTATCAGCTAACATCGGAGACATATAACTAAAAGTGCGTTTTTACAAAAACGCATAGACGTGTTATTGTTTGCTTTCAGCAAACAATTTGGCAATTACATGATGTTTTGGCGTTTGTCTCGACGTATGAGGGACGATTGACCGACTTAGTTTTCATGTTATTGATGGCCTAAAACG
>JAZGHI010000118.1:0-10045 GCA_036480955.1 Candidatus Adiutricales bacterium | reverse complement strand
AAATTACCGACGGGCGATACTTTATATCTTATGGATTATCAATGAGTTTCATCTCGTTACAGGGCTCTGCCCTGTAATGCTTGGACGATTCGAGGCTCTGCCTCGACACCAATCTTGTACATATATTCTGATTTGAGGCAGAGCCTCAAGGCAATATGACGTTACAGGGCGGAGCCCTGTAACGAGATGAATGTTGTCTTTTTCTGACATAGGATATTATTTCAGACCATGTTTCCAGGTCAGGACCGGGTTATCATCTGAATCGGTTTATTAACATATAATTCGGGCGTCAGGTTAAAAACCTGGGATTACCGGACAAACCCGGTGAAAAAATTGGAAAAAATTAAAAAATTAATTGACAAAATCCAACCTATAGTCTAATAGTTTTCAACTTGAACTGAAAAAGGGAGCCTTGCGATCACAACAGGTTGTACTCAGTTCAATAAAAAGTTATACTAACTACTTGAAATACAGCCGATAAACAGGAGGTTTCTTTGGCTCATCATAAGTCAGCTGAAAAAAGGGCTCGTCAGGGTGAACGGGCGCGCCTGCGAAACAACGTGAGAAAAACTCGTGTTAAAGGTTTGATAAAGGAAGTTCACCGGGTCGCGAGCGAAGGTTCACCTGAAGAGGCTCAACAGGTATTGATTAAAACCATCCGCACCATTAACAAGGCGGCCAGCCGCGGTACATTTGATAAAAAAACCGCCTCCCGCAAGATCGCCCGTCTTTCCCGTTTTGTTCACAAGGCCCAGATCAGCGATTCGGCCTGAGAGAACTCAGGTCCAGGACCATACTCTCCAGTACCAGCCGATCGGGCGCACTACTTGATTTAAGAGTTTGATCCGCTAAAAGCAGCCGGGCAATGGCCTTTTCCAAGGCACGTGCATCCAGGCCGTTTACCTGGCTCAGATATTTCCGGACGACGAAAGGGGGAAGTTTGAGGGCCCGCTGTACATCACCCTGCCTCGCGCCATCGTCAAGAAGGAGTCTGACTTTCAAGAGCAGGTGAAAGTGCCGGACGATCATGGCTAGAATTTTTAAATAGGGCTCTTCCAGATATAAATCTTTTAAAGCAGCCAGGGCACGGGCTCCGTCCCGTTCTCCCACGGCGTCTCCCAGGTCAAAGATACTCGCCGTCCGCGACAGCCTGGCCGCGGCTTTAACTTCCTCGATCCCGACTTCAACATTATCACCCGAATACAGGCAGACCTTTTCCAATTCATGATCCAGACTGGATAGATCCGTACCTACCAGGTCTATGAGCGTCCTGGCCGCGGCCTGGTCCAGCTTGTATCCCCTTTGATCCGCGGACTCCATGACCCAGGACGCCAGGCCCCGGCCCTTTGGCGGATCGAAGCTGACGGCCAGATTCATTTGCTTTAAGGTCTTGAAAATCGAGAGACGGAAATCCGGTTTCTCGGCCATCAGGATGAGACAAGAGCTTTGATTGGGATCGGATAGATAATCCCTGATGAGAGACAGATCTTCCGCCTCGTACCGGTCAGCTCCCCGGACTATAACGATACGCGGCGGGGCGAGAAACGGCATGGACCTTACTTTTTCCAAAACGTCTGCCGGGGGAGTCTCCTCGGCCGAAACTGTCTCCAGATTGAAATCAACCACACTCTCGTTCACCAGCGCCGCCAGCTTTGAAAGATACCGCTCTTTAAGAAAAATTTCCTGTCCATGGAACAGGTAAACCGGTTTCAACGCCCCGGTTTCTATGTCTTTCTTAAGGTCGTTTAAATCCATCAGAATCCCAGGAACATGTAGTTGTGAATTTTTTCGGCCAGTTCCCTGGCGATTTTAGCTAAAGCGAGTTCCTCATTCAATTCGGTCGCTACCGGGTCCGTTTCGACAACATAGATTTCGTATCCGACAATTCCCATCCCCTGCCACAAAACAGCGCCGGATCCTTTTCGTTTCAAAACGGAATCAAGAGTAATGGTTATCTGACGGGAAGATGTCCTGATGATGGCGGTAAGAGTGACCCCGGAGACTCGTACTGATCTGATTTTGAGAGATAAAATCGCGTCGGCCTGGTCTTCATCCACAAGTTTTAGAATTTTAGACGTAGTGAACTGGCGTCTTACCTCATCGGTTAGAAGACTGCCTAATTGCATTTTAGTGGAGGGGTTTTCGGTGTAGGGGATGGCCAGAAATCTAATGTCGTCCGGCAGACCGCTTGCAGTGCCCTCGAAAGCATATCCGCATCCCAGGACAAAAAACAAACAGAATGGAAGCAGGTAACGGGCAGACCTCACCGTGTCTTTTCCTCAGCCGCCTCAGTCGGGGAAGACTCGGGAGAATGAAGTTGTTCATGATGGATATGGTCAAGTATTCCATTGATAAAAGACCCGGACTCATCTGTGCCAAACCTCTTCCCCAGATCCACGGCCTCGTTCAGGCTGACTTTAATAGGAATATCGTCCAGATAAATCATCTCGAACAGCGCCAGGCGTAAAATATTGCGATCAACCGGCGACATGCGGTCAATCCGCCAGTGTTCGGACGCCTGACTCAACCGCCCGTCCAAGTCGGTTAAATTTGAACGAACGCCTGAAACCAGGTCCCAGGCAAAATTCCGCGTTTCGGCCGGAGCCTCAAAATTGCGGCAAAAGAGTGAAAAAGCCTGCTCCGGGGTGAAGTTTTTTTCCCCGACCTCGAGTTGAAACAGGACCTGAAGCGCTATTTCTCTGGCCTTTCGGCGAGTTCCAAAAACCATTTACCTGCCCGGCGGGTCTAAATTATTTCTCTCACACATTGGAGCGATATCGAGCGCATGCTCCTTTTTTTGTTCATAATATACTTAATTCCGGGTTAAATGCAAACTTTGAAACGGATGTACCGGTAAGTTTCAAATAAGGGAAGTATACCAACTGAAAATAAAACCTCCCCGGTTTTCGGGTAGGTGAAACTTCGATTTTTCCAGGTAGTTTTTAAACCAGGCTTAGTTCTTTTTTGTTTTCTTCAGCCCGTTCCGGATATGTCCACCGTTCACTTCATCCCGGGAATCGAGCAATTCTCTGAGTTCGCTGACAAAATCGTCCAAGTCCTTGAAGGGTTTGTAAACGCTGGCGAAACGGACGTAGGCCACTTTATCCAGTTCATAAAGTTTAGCCATGACCTCCTCGCCGATGACTGAGGAAGGAATTTCTTTCTGGTTGGTCTCCTGGAACCGGCGTTCCAGGGAATCAATGAACTCATCGATAACCTCAATGGAGATCGGGCGTTTCTGGGTGGCTTTTATCATACCGGCCCGAATCTTTTCCCGGTTAAATGCCTCCCGCCGGTTGTCTGATTTAATAACCAGGGGCTGGATCTCTTCAACCCTCTCATAAGTGGTGAACCTCCTCTGACAACCGAGGCACTCCCTTCTTCTCCTGATGCTTAAACCATCCTTGCTCAGCCTTGAATCAATAACCTTGTTTTCCAGTTCCGTACAAAAGGGGCACTTCATGGGCTCTCCATTTTAACCAGTTCGATCGCGGCTTCTTCTAACATGTCAAAAGCGAGTTGATCGGGATAACCATCCCCGTGGCATATTTTTTTCACACCAGAATTAATCAGCATCTTGGTGCAAATAACGCAAGGAAGATTGGTACAGTAAAGCGTTGAGCCAACAATACTTATACCATATCTGGCCGCCTGAATAATAACATTCTGTTCGGCATGGATACCCCGGCAGAGTTCGTGCCGCTCGCCGGAGGGGATTCCTTCCTTCTCCCGCAGACAGCCGATTTCGAGACAGTGGGCGAGGCCCTGGGGCGCGCCGTTGTACCCCGTGGCCAGGATCCTTTTTTCCAGAACGAGTATTGCGCCGACCTTACGGCGCAAACAGGTGGACCGGGAGGCTACCAGATCCGTAATCCGCCCGAAATAGTCATCCCATGATGGACGGGCCGCTTCAGACATTAGTCCATTAGATCCTGGTGAAGGGGAAAGCGGGCGCACAATTCCAAAACTTTTTGACGGACCTGGCTTAAATTCGTTTCAGACTCAGGCTCCTTTAAGACCTGAGTTATCAAATCCGCGATAACGCCCATCTCCTTTTCACCCATTCCACGTGTAGTCACGGCCGGGGTTCCCAATCTGAGCCCGCTGGCCACCGTCGGGGGCCTGGTATCAAAAGGAATCGGATTTTTATTAGTGGTAATTCCAGCCTTATCGAGGGCCCGCACCGCCTTGATACCGGTAATCTTTCCCGCCAGATCGACCAGGATGAGATGTGTGTCCGTTCCGCCCGAAACCAGTCTGAACCCGTTATCTATGAGTGCTTCAGCCAGACGCGACGCGTTTTTCACCAACTCAGCCTGATATATATTAAATTCAGGTGTTAGCGCCTCCTTGAAAGCAACGGCCTTGGCGGCAATAATGTGCATAAGAGGACCACCCTGAATTCCGGGAAAAACATGTGCGTCAATTAATTTACCGTACTTGGCCTTGGCTAGTATCATGCCCCCTCGCGGGCCTCGCAGGGTTTTGTGAGTAGTGGTTGTGACAAAATCTGACCGGGGCACCGGTGAGGGGTGAAGGCCTGAGGCTACCAGACCGGCTATATGGGCCATATCGACCATCAATTTGGCCCCGACTTCTTCGGCGATATCCGCAAACCTGTCAAAATCTATGGTCCGGGGATAGGCTGAGGCCCCGGCCAGGATGAGCTTCGGTCTGTGTTTTCTGGCCAGCTCGAGGACCTCATCAAAGTCGATTGTTTCTGATTCTTTTGTAACACCGTAGGAAATTATTTTGAAAAGTCTTCCAGAGAAACTGACCGGGCTTCCATGAGTCAGGTGTCCGCCGTGGGACAGGCTCATGCCCAGTACTGTATCACCGGGTTCAAGAGCCGAAAAATAAACAGCCATGTTCGCCTGGGAGCCTGAATGGGGCTGTACATTCGCGTGCTCGGCCTTGAAAAGCCTTTTAGCCCTTTCAATGGCATATATTTCCGCCTGGTCAACAAACTCACACCCCTCATAATACCGCTTTTCAGGGTATCCTTCGGCGTATTTATTGGTCATGACATTGGCCTGGGCAGCCATGACCGCTTTTGATATGAAATTCTCGGAGGCGATCAGCTCGAGGTTTGTCTCCTGCCGTCTTATTTCGTCTGTAATAGCTTTAAAAATTTCCGGATCAACTTTGGCTAAAGCATCCATAATCCTTTACCCGTCCACCTGGTCCAAGAGTTCGATACGGCGTTGATGACGCCCGCTTTCAAACTCGGCCTCAAGCCAGATTTCTAAAATTGATAGGGCCAGGTCAGGCCCAATGACCCGTTCACCCAGTACCAGTATATTAGCGTCATTGTGGGTCCGAGACAAGCGCGCCTGGTATTCGTTCATACAGAGGGCGGCGCGAATCCCTTTAACCCGGTTGGCCGCATAAGACATGCCCAGGCCTGTTCCGCATATAAGCACTCCCCGGTCGCATTCACCGCCCGCCACGGCCCGGGCCACCTTAAAGGCATAATGGGGGTAATCACAGGATGTTGTATCCTCGGGTCCCGCGTCGAGAACCTGGTGGCCGTTTTTAGCGAGATGGCTGAGAATCATTTTTTTGAAATTAAAACCAGCGTGATCGCTGCCGACAATTACCTTCATTGTTGTTTACTCGATTTCAAAAATTAAAGGGCCGAAAAAAGCGGCCCTTTTAATTCAATTTATTTCTATGAACTACAGGCCTTGAAAATCAAGGTGCCATTCGTCCCGCCGAAGCCGAAAGAATTGCTCATAGCCGTTTTTATATCGGCTTTTCGAGCCTGGTTGGGAACGTAATCCAGGTCGCATTCCGGATCCGGGTTCTCATAGTTGATGGTCGGGGGAATCACGCCTTCTTTCAAGGCCAGAATTGAAAAAATCGCTTCCGCCCCACCCGCGGCCCCTAAAAGGTGGCCGGTCATGGATTTTGTGGAACACACCGGGACATCTTTAGCTCGGTCACCGAAAACGGTCTTGATGGCCTGGGTCTCAGTTATGTCATTTTTCTGGGTCGAGGTGCCATGGGCGTTGATGGTATCAATATCATCAATACCCAGCCCCGCGTCTTCAATAGCCGCCCGCATGCACTGCACCGCGCCGGCTCCGCCTTCAGCCGGATCGGTAATATGATGGGCGTCGCTGGACATGCCGAACCCGGCCACCTCCGCGTATATGTCAGCCCCTCTTTCAAGGGCATACTCCCATTCTTCCAGGATGAGTATTCCCGCGCCTTCGGCCATGACGAAACCGTCCCTTTCCATGTCAAACGGACGGCTGGCTTTTTCAGGTTCATCGTTTCTGGTGGATAAAGCGCGCATGGACATGAAACCGGCCATACCCAGCATTGAAATGACGGCCTCGGATCCACCGGTTACCATGGCGACATACTCTCCGGATTGGATGAGCCGATAGCCCTCTCCAATAGCGTGAGTGCCTGCGGAACAGGCGGTGGCAAAGCACAGATTGGGTCCTTTTATCCCATACTCGATGGAAATCTGACCCGGGGCCATATTTCCAATGAGCATGGGAATAAAAAACGGAGTAACCCGTTCAGGCCCTTTCTCCAGCAACACCTTGTGGTAACGCTCGATAGTTTCCAGACCTCCCAGACCGCATCCAAGAACGGTTCCTACCCGTTCGGAATTCTCCGGGGAAATCTGCAAACCGCTGTCTTCGAAAGCCATTCTGGCCGCGGCCACCGCGTAATGGATAAACAAGTCCGAGCGCCTGGCCGTCCTCTTATCCAGGAAATCCTCGACTTTAAAATCTTTCACCTCGCCCGCGATACGGGTTTTAATCTGGCTTGCGTCAAACCGGGTTATGGGTCCGACGCCCGATCGACCGGCCAGGATGGCCTCCCAGTTGGCCTCAACCCCTATCCCTAAAGGGGAAAGAATGCCCAAACCCGTAACGGCCACACGTTTTTTATTCGGATTTTCCAAGGGATCCCTTCTATTCAGACTGCGAGTTGATAAAATCGATGGCCGCCTGGACGGTCTTAATCTTTTCGGCCTCTTCATCGGCTATCGAGATATCGAATTCTTCCTCGAGGGCCATAATCATTTCCACCAGATCGAGCGAGTCAGCGCCAAGGTCGTCAATAAAAGATGCTTCCGAGATTACTTCGTCAGGCTCCACGCTCAACTGCTCGACAATAATCTCTTTTACTTTTCCTGCGATGTCCATTTGAATAATCTCCTTAAAAGATATTCCCCTTCGAGGGGCTTAGGCCCAGTTTATATGAGAATACCCCATGGGTATCATCATTTTTTAATACATCAGCCAGATTTAACGGCAGTTGGTTATTTTTACATGTACATCCCACCGTCAACGTGAAGAACCTGGCCGGTTATATACGTCGCGGCGTCTGAGGCAAGAAAGAATACCGCCTCGGCCACGTCTTCCGGACGGCCCATACGGGCTAGTGGAATAAGGGATTTTACATGCTCTTTGGCCTTTTCAGGCATGGCCTCGGTCATGGCCGTATCTATGAAACCGGGAGCAATGGCGTTGACCGTAATATTGCGGGTGGCCAATTCCCGGGCCAGTGTTTTAGTGAAACCGATGATACCAGCCTTCGAGGCGGAGTAATTGGCCTGCCCAATATTGCCCATTACTCCTGACACTGAGGCAATGTTGATGATCCGGCCCGTACGTTTTTTCATCATGGCCTTGGCCGCCACCTGGCAGCAGTTAAAAACCGACTTCAGATTAACGGCCAGAACCGCGTCCCAGTCCTCTTCTTTCATGCGGACGGCCAGAGCGTCTCTAGTGATCCCGGCATTATTAACCAGTACGTCCAATTGGCCATACCGGCCTATTATATCACCTAAGAATTCTTTAACCACCTTCTGATCCGCCACGTTATAGTAATGGACCTCACCTTCCGCTCCGCGGTCTTTTACCCCGGCCAAAGTTTCTTTTGCCGCGGATTCATCGGGATCGAAATGATTGATAACAACCACAGCTTCCGGACCGGCTAACCGTAAGGCCACGGCCCGGCCTATCCCGCGAGATGCGCCGGTAATGTAGATAATCCTTTTATCAGAAGCCACTCAATACACCTTAGTCATTAATGAGGTTCACCGGTCATGGTTTTATTCCACAAACAGAGGCCCTTAGTCAAGCCATTTCAATCCGGTCAATCAATTTCATCTGAAATGGTGAAAAGAGATTATTTTTTCCTTCTCCGGCCGTACTCTTTGTTTAATTCCTGGCCGATAATATTCCGCTGGATTTGATTCGTACCCTCAAAAATCTGGAGAATTTTAGCGTCCCGCATCATCTTTTCCACCGGGTAATCACGCATGTAGCCTGAACCGCCTAACACCTGAACCGCATCCGTGGTGACTTTCATGGCCATATCAGTCGGGAAGACTTTGGCCATGGCCGAAACTTTGGAAATATCCTTAGCCCCGCTGTCCATGAATCTGGCAACCGAATAAACCAGCGCCCTGGCCGCCTCGATTGATACGGCCATATCGGCGATCATGTGCTGTATGGCTTGCAGCGCCATGATGGGCCGGCCAAACTGGATCCTTGCTTGAGCGTATTCAATGGCTTCATCCATTGCTCCCTGAGCCAACCCCACGCCCAAAGCGCCCACACCGGGCCGGGAGTGATCAAAGGTCTTCATGGCAATGACAAAGCCCAAGCCTTCCCGCCTGATCAGCCTGTCCGCCGGGATCCGGCAATCTTGAAACGTCAGTTCACCGGTGGTTGAAGCGCGGATGCCCATTTTTATCTCTTTTTTCCCGAAGGCGAAACCGGGATCGTCCCTCTCCACCACAAAAAAACTCGCGCCGCGTGGTCCTTTGGTCAGGTCGGTCAAGGCGACAACAGAGTAAATTTCAGCCTCGCCGGCGTTGGTGATCCATTGTTTCGTACCGTTCAGCTTATATTCATCCCCCTCCCGTTCAGCTGTGGACCGTATTCCGGCCGCGTCTGAACCCGCGGTGGATTCGGTCAGGGCAAAAGCCGCCAATTTTTCCCCTGAGGCAATGGGGAACAGGTACTTGCTCTTCTGGTCTTCCGAGCCGTACAAAAGAATTGGAAATGCTCCCAGGCTGGATGAGGCGAACGTCGTGGCTACCCCGGTGCATACCCGGGCCAACGCCTCGGTAGCCAGGACCAGTTCGAAGACCCCCATACCCATCCCGCCATATTCCTCAGGTATATTGAGGCCGCAGAGGTCCGAGGCGGCGAGATGCTTCATTATCTCATGGGGAAATTCCTCCTTTTCGTCAAGTTCGGCCCGTACGGGAAGCACTTTTTCCACGGCGATCTGCCGGGCCAGATCCTGTATCATTTCTTGCTCGTCGGTTAAAAAATAGTCCATTACCCGCTCCTCACAGATACATATTTAAATTGGATGGTGGGCACTTCCTTGAGCAAATGACCAATCCGGCAATACTGTTTATTTATAAAAAGGCTTAATCGAGACCAAAAATGAAGGACATTTTCATATAACAAATTTTGGTTCTTCTCAAATTTAGTTGGAGAACAGGGTTCGAGGATTCAAGGGTCCAAGCATTTGTTCAAGCGTTTGTACACCAACGATTTTATCAATGATCTCAAGTAGTCTGCAGTTGTCTTCCGGTGATATCCTTCTGCGATATTAGTAGGAATCGACACGGCGGACCTTCTGATCTGAGATGTCAGACCGTATCTTTCTTCTTTTGTTATTCTATAAAGATCCAAACATAGTCCGTATGGCTTTGGCCAAACTTTCAGATCCCTGTAATTCTTAAGCATTTCACTCGAATCCTTAGACCCTTGACCCCTTGAATCCTTATCATTTTCATCAACTCTTTTAGAGATGATTCCAAGTTTTTAATGATTCCTTGAATTTATGAGAGACACCATCTCGCTGGATTCATCCAGACCCGCTTGAAGGCGATCCACCATATTCTGGGATACGAATTCGGCCGCGCTCCGGATCGCGTTTTTAATGGCCTTGGGCGAAGACCTGCCATGGCTGACAATCCCCACCCCCTTAATTCCCAGTAAAGGCGCGCCGCCGAATTCGGCATAATCGACCGTATTCTGGAACCGCTCAAACG
>JAZGHI010000117.1:0-2545 GCA_036480955.1 Candidatus Adiutricales bacterium | reverse complement strand
TCCCGATTACAAATACGGTAATGCTTGGGGCCTTGATCAAGGCATCCGGGCTTATAGATTCCGGATCAATCAATGGACCTTTGGCCAAACGATTCGGCGCGATAGCCAGCCGGAACCAGAAGGCCTTTGACCAGGCCTTTTCAGAAGCCAGACTGGAGGATTAAATTGCCTAAAATAAATGCCCTGATGAGTTGGAAGGAAGTGCCTCTGGGTTGTCATGTGTCCGAGGCTGGCAGCACGGTTAACTACAAGACCGGCGACTGGCGTTCTGAAGTGCCGGTGCTGAACAGAGAGAAATGCACCTATTGCAGTCTGTGCTGGGTCTATTGTCCTGATGGTGCCTATACCGACATGGGACCGGAAGAAAAATATTATCTGGTCGATCTGGATTTTTGCAAAGGGTGTGGGGTCTGTGCCTACGAGTGTCCCAAAGACGCCATAGAGATGGTCCTGGAGGAGGTTTAAGCGATGGGAAAAAGAGTAGGTATGGAAGTCTCGCTGGCCCTGAGTGAGGCCGTAAAAATGGCGGATGCCGATGTGATAGCCGCCTACCCTATTACGCCTCAAACACATATCGTTGAACATCTGGCCGAATTGGTGGCCGACGGAGAATTGGACGCGGAATTCATCCCGGTGGAATCGGAACATTCGGCCTTGAGCACGTGTTTAGGCTCCTCAGCCGCTGGCGCCCGGACCTTTACGGCAACATCGAGCCAGGGTCTGGCCCTCATGCATGAAATCATGTATATGCCCCCAGCGTTGAGATTGCCGATTGTGCTGGCCGTGGCCAACCGGGCCTTGTCCCCGCCCATCTCCATCTGGAACGACCATTCCGATATCATGGGCGAACGTGATACCGGCTGGATTCAGCTTTTCGCCGAAAACGGGCAGGAGGTTTTCGATTTGACCCTCCAGGCCTTCCGGATCGGTGAGGACCCGGAGGTCATGCTCCCGGTGGCCGTCAACCTGGATGGTTTTACTTTGAGCCACGTTGTAGAGCCGATGATGTTTCCAGAACCCGATGAGGTTAAGAAATTCCTCCCTCCATACCGTCCCGCTATTCGTCTGGACCCGGACCATCCGATCAGCTACGGTCCTTTCGGCCCTCCCGAGATTTTTACCGAAGCCAAACGGGCCGCGGAAGAAGCCCTGTTAGGGTCAAAGAAAACGATCCTTAAATGCTGGGACGAGTTCAATGAAATGTTTGGAAGGCAGTATGCTCCCGTGGAAACCTATCGAACAGACGATGCCGATACCATCCTGGTAATAATGGGTTCTCTGGCCGAGACAGCCATGACCGCCGTGGATGAAATGCGGGCGGATGGGAAAAAAGCCGGCCTGGCCAGATTAAGGCTGTGGCGTCCATTCCCGGACGATGAATTCAAGGCCGCTGTGGCCGGCGCCGGCAGGATCGCGGTCATAGACCGGTGCTTGACAGCGGGTTCCCACGCCGGTCCGGTCTTCATGGAAATAAGGTCCCTGCTTTATCCGCTCTACCAAAGACCGGCTGTTTTCGGATTTTCACTCGGCTTGGGCGGCCGGGACGCGACACGTGACCATTTTAAATATATCTACAACCAGTGCCAGGTCGAGACCGAAGGCGGCCCCGACCGGTATGAGATGGTGGGGGTGATGGAATGATTGCCGATGATTTAAAGGATTTTCAGAAGATAACAGCCAAGACTATTCCGCCGGAGGACACTTTCGCTTCGGGACATCGCGCCTGTCAGGGATGCGGTGAGGTTCTGGCTTTGAGGCTTCTTATGAAGGCCATCGGGCCCCAGATGGTAGCTGTTTCATGCACCGGCTGTATGGAAGTCGTTTCCTCGACCTTCCCCCAGTCTTCCTGGCGGGTACCATGGATTCATTCGGCTTTCGAAAACGCCGCGGCGGTGGCCTCCGGAGTTGAGGCCGGATACAAGGTCATGATGCGAAAGGGGATTATACCGGAAAAGAAAATCCCGGTCGTGGCTATCGCTGGCGACGGCGGAACGGCCGACATCGGTCTCCAGGCCCTTTCCGGCGCTCTGGAACGCGGCCATGACTTCGTCTACGTCTGCCTGGACAACGAAGGTTACATGAACACGGGTGTTCAGCGATCCTCTTCCACTCCCTTCGGGGCCATGACTACAACCTCGCCTCCGGGAAAACTGTCCCAGGGACAATATACCTGGAAGAAGAACATGCCGGCCATTGCCGCCGCTCACGATATACCCTATGTGGCCACGGCCGCTCCATCGTCCCACCTTGACCTGATGAACAAGATCCGGAAAGCGATAGCCATCAAGGGCCCGGCCTACCTCCACGTGTATTCACCATGCCCCACGGGCTGGCGCATGAGGCCGAACTTATCCATCGAAAGTTCAAGACTGGCTATTCAGACCAGGGTGTTTCCTCTGTATGAAATAATCGAGGGTAAATATATCTTAAACCGCAAGGTCAACAGACCGAAACCGCTTAAGGAGTATTTCAAACCCCAAGGCCGTTTCAGGCATCTGGACGATACGACCGTGGCCCAGATCGAGGAAAGAATCAACCAGGAGTA
>JAZGHI010000116.1:0-2342 GCA_036480955.1 Candidatus Adiutricales bacterium | reverse complement strand
CATGGTCCGTGGTCTTACCGGCAAAAGTGTCGCTCAGATTTTCGGCCGTGGCATGCAAGTGCGAGGCGGTCTGGAAAATGGGAGGCAAGGTAGCACCCTCCCAGCTATGGGGTGATTGCGCCGCGTGTATGACCTGGGTTTGAAACCGGTTAGATGCCTTCTCTTTCATGGCTAACCTCCAGAAAGAATTGATATACAATGATATCCTTTCTTAAGGAGGGAAACAAGTAATATGATTAATGAAATTATAAGTTTTACACTGCTTATACTTTAATTTTATTACAATTCAAGCAGAGACGCGAGGACCTCACAGGTTCGGCAAATTTTCATTTTTTCGTGCCAGTCTTTCCGGACCACTCCTTCGCAGATAGTACCGTTGATGAACCAGCAGATATCTCCGGCATTAAATTCCCATGCCGGACATTGATCCCTGCGTTCCGGCGGGCAGTTTTTGAGGGTCCAGCACGACTCACGGGGTTTAGAATCGGTGTTTACCTTGTAAATAAGGAACAGGAGTTGACGTTCAACATGAACCGGGACCTTTCGCCAACCCTGCTCGTATCCCTGGACGGCTTTTAACGATGTGCCAAGGAGTTCGGCCAGTTGTTTTTGAGTCCGGCCAAGTTTTCTCCGCACCCTCATGAATTCATTTTTTTCCAAGGTACCCTCTAGACCGGTTGTTTTGACCTTGTTCCGACGCAACCAGATTTGATACCACATTGTGGTATACTTGGCAACAATTTTTCGGCATATCAAAAATTTTTTATAATAAGAATTCATAAAAACGGTTAGATCCGATATAAAATTCTTGCGCGGTTATTAAGCTCAAACGAATCCGATACCCGGGCTGCAAGTTCCGGTTTCCGGAGAACTTTGCCAGGGATCTCTACCTTGACTGGAAGTTACCGGAATGATACTTTCTTTGGCGACCCTAGCTTATGGAGCCGAGTCATGAATTATGAAACTGTAATCGGGTTGGAGGTCCATGCCCAACTTTTGACCGAGAGCAAGATTTTCTGTTCCTGCTCTACCAAATTCGGGGCCCCGCCGAACACACACACCTGCCCGGTCTGCCTGGGCATGCCCGGCGTACTGCCGGTTCTGAACGAGAAGGTCGTCGAGTTCGCCATAAAGCTGGCTTTGGCCACCAACGGCCGTATAGCGTCCAGGAGCATTTTGGCGAGGAAGAATTTTTTCTACCCTGATATGCCCAAAGGCTACCAGATTTCACAATATGAGCAGCCGCTGGCGGAGAAGGGCTGGATCGAGATTGTCTCCAATGGACATATGAAAAAGATCGGGCTGACCCGGATTCACATGGAGGAAGACGCCGGTAAACTCATACATGATGAGTACAAGCCGGTCTCTTACGTGGATTTCAACCGAACCGGGATGCCGTTACTGGAGATTGTCAGCGAACCGGATATTCGGTCGCCTGAAGAGGCTGACGCGTATCTGAAATCCCTGCGGGATATCCTGGTCTACCTCGAAATTTGTGACGGTAACATGGAAGAAGGCAGTTTCAGATGCGACGCCAACCTGTCACTCCGTCCGGTGGGGCAGGAAGAACTAGGAATCCGGTCCGAACTCAAGAATATGAACTCTTTCCGAAACGTGGCCCGGGCTCTTGAGTACGAGATCAGACGCCAGCAGTCCTTACTGGAGGATGGAGAGGAGGTCATCCAGGAGACTCGTCTCTGGAATGAGGCCAAGGGCGTGACCGAGGCCATGAGGGGAAAAGAAGAAAGCAGTGATTATCGCTACTTTCCGGATCCGGACCTGACTCCTATCGCTATTGACGAGGCCTGGATCGAGCGGGTGAGAAAAAGTTTACCGGAACTGCCTTTGGCCAAAAAAAGCCGTTTCATCTCCGATTACGGCCTGCCGGAACAGGACGCCGGGACCCTGACCGGGTCCAGGGCTCTGGCCGATTATTTCGAGGCATGCGTCAAGCAATTCGATCAGCCAAAGTCCGTGAGCAACTGGATAAGATCCGAATTGATGAGGGAACTGAACGCCGACCAGAAAGAAGTAAGCGAATGTCCGGTGAAACCCGTCCAATTGGCGGATTTACTTAAAATGGTCGAAAATGGCAAGATAAGCGGCAAGATAGCCAAAAGCGTCTTTACCGAGATGTATCAAACCGGCCGTGATCCCGAAACCATCGTTAAAGAAAAGGGGCTGGAGGTCGTTTCCGACACCTCCCAGCTCACATCGATAATTGATGAGATTCTGAATGATAATCCGGGGCAGGTTGCCGAGTATCAGGCCGGCAGGGACAAGCTGCTCGGTTATTTTGTGGGCCAGGTTATGAAAAAGACAAAGGGTCAGGCTGACCCCAA
>JAZGHI010000115.1:0-2564 GCA_036480955.1 Candidatus Adiutricales bacterium | reverse complement strand
TGGAAGAGGATGGAACAATAAAGGTATTTTATGGCGCCGCGGATACCTCTATATGTATGGCCATCGGAAATCTTGACGAATTATTAGAGTTTACATGTAATGATTAAAAAACATATCGAGAACCCACTGATCCGGCCATGTTCGGTTAAGCCTTCGCGACAAGGCTATCGAGTGAAAGGTTCTTTTAACGCGGGAGCAACCGAATTTAATGATGAGATAATTCTCCTGTTGAGGGTCGCCGAAGATTGCCTAGCCGGTGAAGAAACTATTGCCGTGCCCTATTACAGATTTGATTCTGACGGAGGGCATCCCGAAATCCTCGAGAAAAGAGCCGATGACCCTGATATTCGGCTGAAAGACACCCGGGGAGTGGTTTATAAAGGCCAGGATTACCTTTCTACATTAAGCCATATACGTATCGCCAGGAGCAAAGATGGTCTTAATTTTGAAGTAGACGAGGAGCCTTTTATTTATCCGTGCAATCAAACCGAAGCCTATGGTGTGGAAGACGCGCGGGTAACTAAAATCGCAAATACCTATTTCATAACCTACACGGCGGTCTCCCGTGACGGCTGGGCCACTACCCTGGCCGCGACAACCGATTTTGTGAATGTCGATCGCAAAGGGATTATCTTTCCGCCTCTCAACAAAGATGTATCAATCTTCCCGGAAAGAATAAACGGTAAGTTCTGCGCCTTACATCGGCCTCAAAACGAAGGGTTTGGTAAACCGTCCATCTGGTTTAGCGAGTCAAAAGACCTCTTGCACTGGGGCAATCATAAATGCCTTATTCGACCTCGAGATACTCACTGGGAAGAACAGAAGATAGGGGGTGGAGCCGCCCCCATAAAAACTGACGAGGGATGGCTTGAAATATACCACGGTAAGGGGGACAATCAAATATATTCACTGTTTCTTCTCTTGTTGGACCTGGCCGACCCCTCGAAAGTCCTAAAGAGAGGGGATGAGCCCATACTGTTTCCTCAAGAGCCATATGAGAAGGAGGGGTTTTTCCCGAACGTTGTCTTTTCAAACGGTGTGATTACCAAGGAAGATGGGTCAGTGAAAATTTACTATGGCGCCTGTGATGAGACCGTCTGTCTGGCTGAAACATCACTAGACGATTTGTTAAGCACACTTTAAGTGAGGGAGCAACATAATGAGGATCGGTTTTGTCTCAACCCATCCCCCTATCGAGTGCGGTATCGGGACTTATACCAGTTACTTAAACGAGGCGCTCAAAAAATCAGGCAATGAAACCTTTGTCGTGGCGCCTTTTGGGGCTCATGGCGAACGGGTTTTTCCGGCTTATCAGCCCGAGAGTATTGACATGGCCCCGCAGATCTTTAATATAACCGCTGAATTAACTCCGGATGTCGTTCATATTCAACATGAATTTGGTCTCTATGGACCACACAAAGGAGTCCAGGTTATAGAACTGATTGTACGATACAGGCTGGAGGACATGCCTGTCGTCACTACCTTACATACGGTGAATCCGGAACTTGAACATCAGGAAGAAACCATACTCCGCTTGATTATAAGTGAAAGCTCAGCGATTGTTGTACATGAAAATTACCAGAAAGAAACATTGGTTAAATATTTTGGGCAGGAAGATAAAATACACGTAATTCCTCATGGAGTCAGGCAGGTTACTAATATCAAGGAGGCCAAAAAGAAATTAGATCTCGAAGGGAAGAAGGTTCTTCTATTATGCGGTTATTTCAGACCGTCCAAAGGTTTTACGCGCATAGTCAATCTAATGCCGGAGATCTGTAAGTATTCTAATGACATAGTGCTGCTTATCGCCGGTAAATCCAGGAAGCTGGAATTTTCGGAATATAAGAATGAATTCTATGAGACTATTAATAATTCCCCGGTTAATGACAAGATAATAGTTTTACGAGGACAGTTTCCACAACATACTTTCGATACGATTATATCCGCCAGCGATGTGGTCGGGCTGCCTTATGAAACAGGCGGTCAAAGCGGCATACTGGCTCAGTGCTACGCGTTTAATAAACCTATCGTGACTTCGAATCTTGAATCTTTCAAAAAATCAATTGAGCAAAGCGGTGGCGGCTTGATATGTGAAAGCGATGAAGATTTTATAAATAGTATTGCTAAGATTATTAAAGACAAAAATCTTCGGCGAAAATTTCAGGATAATATTAAACATTATGTAGAAAATCAGGTCTCATGGCAAATAGTGGCTGAAGCGCACATAAATGTTTATCAGAAAGTAGTCAAAGTGCTTTATGGAAAGGCAAAATATGTCTACTGGGAAGACGATGAGTGAAAAATAATTCCCAAGTTGAGACCTCTGCAAAACGAGTAATTTGAGGTCAAATCGCTTCTCGGCGGGAGCACGAAAATTTAAACCGCAGGAATACTTGTAGTATTTCGAGGACTAAAGCCACTGCAGGCGAAGCCGAAGTGGCAGCTCACAATTCGAGCGCGACTAAATTCAGATGGCCGAAGGCCATATGAATATTCCTGAGAAAGAAACCTTCGGTTTCTTTGATGAGTTGGGCCAAAGGACGAAGTTTTACAGAGATCTCAAG
>JAZGHI010000114.1:0-9660 GCA_036480955.1 Candidatus Adiutricales bacterium | reverse complement strand
CCTGTTTCTCCTGCGGCCCGGACGCCAGTATGTACCATTACTTTCGCCAGGAGCTTGCCGGAAGGACGTTCTGCTATCTGGAAATTGATTCGCATACGGCCCACGCCGGTTTCGAGACCAGGGTCGGTGCGTTTTTGGACATCGTGGAAAAACGCCGGAAAACAGACCGCATAAGGCTGGAAGAATATGGTGGCTGAAACAGGATTTAGGCCCGCCCGTCTGGCCGAAGGCAAGGGCCATATTATTGACAGCGACGGCAACCGTGTCGAATTGACCGATCCCAGAGTGGTTCATGTTTACGTTACCGACAACCATTCCTACACTCAGCAGCTCATACTCAAGACCTACCGGCAGTACGGTGTAAAGTGCCGGGTGGCCGATCACACCAGTGCCGAGACCATGAAACAAGCCCGGCTTCTTTGTTCCGGCCGGGAATGCGTGCCGTGTGTCTCGGTTATTGGCAGCACTTTGTCTGATATTTTAAATAACCGGGAGCCGGATGAAATAACTTTTTACATCAGTCTGGACCAGGAAGGCCCCTGCCAGAACGGGGCCTGGCCGGTTATGTGGGAAAGTTTCTGCCGCAGGCTGGAAGTTAAAAACACCATTTTCGGCCTTCAACCAGGGCCGGAAAATAAAAACCTGGGCTTGCCCAGGGATCATCTTATGCGGTCTTCCATCTGGTACGTAGTGGGATCACTCTTAAGCGAAGCCGAAACCTCTCTCATGGTGGCGGCTAGTGATGTTTCCTCCGCATTGCAAATTTTCGAAGATGCTGCCCGGCCTATTCTGGAGACAGTAAGAACAAAGCGTAAGATCTTTGAATCGGCTATCAAGGACTGGGCGGACCGGATGGCTTCAGTTCCATTGAAGGCGCCGATTAATGAGTTTCCCAAAGTCCTCATTTTCGGCGGCTTGAATCTTTATTTCGTGCACTATCCGGTTACCGACTTCTTTATCAGACGGGGAATAATTCCCAAGGTAGTGGATTATGCCGAGGGAACGGCTTGGCTCTTGTCTGAACCAATGATACGGTATGGATTGAAACAAGGCATCATGTCTCCGGCTGAGCAATTTACCTTGATCCCGGATGGAAACAGCAGAAAGGTTGACCCTGAGGCGAAAACAGCCGCAAAATCTATTGAATCAGTCAAGTACATCGACCAGCTGGAAGAGCGATACAAAAAAATGATGGGCCCGTCCGGCCTTATTTTTGATCCCCACCTGGCATATCAGGAGATTCTCGAAGCTGGGCACGATTACGTCAGCGCCAACCCTTTTACCGAGACCACCACCACAGTGGGCAGATATGTTTTGGCCGCCCGAAGCGGGATTTACGATGGTCTCATCAACCTGGGTTCGTTCAACTGCCAGCCGGCCATGAACGCCCAATCTGTAATCCGGCCGTTGGCCAATAAAAGCGACGTCCCCTACGCCGCGCTTGACGTAGAAGGCCCCCAGATAACCACGAATCAACAAAGACTGCTGGAGGCGATTGCTGTTCAGGCCGCGCGCCTCAAGAGACAAAAAAACTTGAGCGATCTGGACGGCCAGGAGTGAAACGGTGGAAACGCGACTAGGACGAGACGGTAAACTGGAGGAGGAATGACTGACAAGGCATTAAGCGGAATCAAGGTCCTTGATTTAACACATTACATTGCCGGACCCTACTGCACCAAGCTGCTGGCTGATTACGGGGCGGAAGTAATTAAGATTGAAAGACCGGGTATTGGCGATGGAAGCAGACAGCTGGGACCCTTCTACGGGGATGATCCTAACCCGGAAAAGAGCGGGTTCTTTCTGTATCTCAACACAAATAAAATGGGGATTACCCTCAACTTGAAATCCAAGGCCGGGTTAAAAATTTTTAAAGAACTAGCCCGCGATACTGACATCCTGGTGGAAAACTTCAGCCCCGGAGTGATGGGGCGTCTTGGATTGGATTACGAAAGCCTGGAAAAGATTAATCCTCACCTGGTGATGACCTCCATTTCCAATTTCGGGCAGTCCGGTCCGTATAGGGATTTCAAATCGTCCGAGTTGGTAGCGGATGCCATGGGCGGGTGGATGACCGTCATTGGTGATCCGGAACGGAACCCGTTAAAACCAGGCGGCTCACAGGCCCAGTTTGTGGGCGGATTGTTTGGGGCCGTAGGGACCATGACCGCGTTTTTTAGCCGCGAGGAAAAGGGAATCGGACAACATGTGGATATTTCCCTGATGGAAGCCGTTCTTTACATCCAGATGAACATTACCAGCACTTACTCCTATCATGAGCATATCACCAAAAGGGCCGGTAATTTTGTCTGGCCCCCGCCGGGTTCCATACTCCCGTGCCGAGACGGATATATAGGTGTAATTGCCGTAACAACCAGCCAGTGGGAGGCACTCTGTGACTGGATGGAGAGGCCCGATATGAAAGAGGACCCGAATTTTCTCACGTCTGTCGATCGGACTGAGAACTACGACCTGCTTCTGGCCAATCTCATCCCCTGGCTCGCCGAACACGACGCGGAGGAACTTTTCCGGGAAGGCCAGAAGAGGAGGATACCTTTTGCCATACCGACCAGCAGCGAGATGCTCCTGGCTTCACCGCATCTGAAGGAGAGGGGTTATTTTGTGGAGGTTGACCATCCAGTCACCGGCAAAGTAATTTATCCGGGCGCCCAGGTAAAGATGGGGGATTTGCCCTACGAACTGAAGCCGGCCCCGCTTTTAGGAGAGCATAACGAAGAGATCTATGGCGACAGGTTGGGGTATTCCAAAGAGGGTCTGGTGAAGCTGCGGGAGCAGGGAGTGATCTAAATCATTAAGAGGAAGAATGATGACCACACTACCGTTAGAGGGAATTAGAGTCGTTGACGTATCCATGTGGTTTGCCGGACCCATGGCCACCCGCTTGATGGGCGACATGGGCGCGGAAATTATAAAAATTGAATCGCTCAAGCACATTGATCCGTGGCGGGGACCGGTAAAGACTAATCCCGCCTTGATGTCGCGCTTCCCAGTGACCATAGAAACAGACCGGCCTTTTGACTGCCGACCTGGGTTTAATCTACAGAATAGAAACAAGTTGGGGATTACCCTGGATCTGGCTGCGCCAAAGGGCAAGGAGATTTTCAAGAAACTGGTGGAGATAAGCGACATTGTTATTGAAAATTACACTCCCAGGGTCATGGAGAAATTTGGGTTGGATTACGATGTACTCAAACAGATCAATCCCGGTATAATCATGATGTCCATGCCCGCTCTGGGAAGATCAGGGCCGGATAAGGATTACCTGGCCTTTGGACAGACTATTGACTGCCTGAGCGGCATGGCCTTCCGTACCGGGTACGAGGATGAGGAACCCATGCTGCAGAGCGGTTTGTCTTACGGCGACCCACTTTCAGGTATGAACGCCGCCTTCGCCTGTCTGGCCGCCTTGCGCCACCGGCGGCGGAAAGGACAGGGTATGCATCTAGAATTGTCCCAGGTGGAAGGCCTCATCGCCTTCAACGCGGATTCCATAATGGATTACACCATGAACTCGAGAATCCAGGAAAGGATGGGCAATCATCATCCCTCCATGGCGCCCCACAATTGTTACCAATGTAAAGGTGAAGACCAATGGGTGACCATCGCCGTCCCTTCGGACGCGGCCTGGCAAAGGTTTTGTGAAGCAGCGGGACGGCCTTCCTGGGCTGAAGACAGCCGCTTTTCAGATACGTTGGCAAGGTATCAAAATCAGAAGGAACTGGACGGGCTCATCGAGCAGTGGACGTTGAAGCACGATCACTACGAGATTATGCGCATTCTGCAAAAGGCGGACATTCCCGCGGGCCCGGTTCTGGATTCCAAAGAGCTCCTTGAAAACCCTCACCTGAATGAGCGCGGCTTTTTCGAAACAGTTACCCACCCCGAGGCGGGTTCCCATACCTACATCGGCATGTACGCCAAGCTGTCCAAGACCCCGGGCAGTATCAGAAAACCCGCGCCTTGTTTCGGTGAGGACAACGAGTACGTCTTCGGGGAATTGCTGGGCCTCTCAAGCGAGGAGATGGATCAGCTCGAAAAGGAGGGCGTCATTGGCACCGACCCGGATGAGGAACAGCCGGGGGGGATGTTCTGATTCACATCCGTTTAATCAACCCTGACTAAATGGGAAATTGCTCGACCCGTGAAATTTTTTTCCTATATTGAACGTTATTAATCGGGCTCTAGCAGACTGGCTTTGAAACGGGCGCGGGCCACGCGGACACCGTCGCGGTCGTCTATATCACACTCACGAACCACAAAAACCGACTTGGAGGACCTTCCTTTCTCCACAACCCTACCCTCGATACGATAGGCGTGGTCAATAAAGACAGGCCTGTATACGATTAGATCCAGGCCCGCATACATCCAAAGGGGTCTCGCTTCATTAATATTTCCCCGTTCTTGTTCAGCCTCTACTATATATCTAAGGACCATGCTTCCGAAAAGATATGGCGGAAGGAGCGGATCACCCCAGGGCGAGGCGATTCGAAACCACCAGTTCGTGTCTTGCACCCGGTCCATACCCATATTTGCCAAATCCCTGGTAAGAATCGCTTCACGGGCGGGTAGTTTACTGCCTAACCGGGTGGAGGGCAGGATATCATCGGCAGGTTCCATGGCGCGCGCGGGATTTCTCTCCCACGGCGCGGCAAGTTTTTCAACGGACTCACCGACAGCCGCCCATCCCGCCGCGGCATTTTCACCATTTTTCTTTTCAAGCCAATACTTTATCTTGCGCCTGTCTCCAGGGTCCGGGTCGCAGTCCTCCCAGACTACACGCACCTCCTCGCCGGTAAAAACCGGTTTGAAGATCCTCACGCTGTGAACTCCACCCTCGTACCACTGGTGCCCGAAGCTGGCCGGTATGGCCGCGGCCATCACACCCTCTAGATTGGGCCCCCCGACAAAGCCCCCGGTAAAGCCGAGGCCGCTGGCTACTTCGTCATCATGTATTAGCGTAACTACAGGTAACCCTTCTCTCTGGGGATCCGAAGATTCAGGGGTTTTCTGCATTTTTATCCATGGCCCTTCCATCTCAACACCTCTCTTTATATGTCCGGCCGCCCATTTTCTTCTGCCCAAAATACCGCCCGCATGGCCAGTTCATTGGATCTTAAAAATATAAGATTATACAATCGCCTTAGGTTGAATATACTTAAAAAATGTGACACCTTTCGCTAAAAAACATACTATCCCATAATAACACTAGCCGTCAATCATCACCCTCGGCAGACAAAGCCGGGGACTGAGACGGTATTGACAGTCAGCAGGATATAGGGTAATTTATTAAAAAATAAGACAAGAAGTCTTCGAAGTAAGAAAGTAACATCATATTCATGGAAAAGGTCAAGAAGGCCTGTTACCAATCCTTTAAGGATGGGTGAAGGGCCTTCTTCTTTTCAGGCCCATGACCAGTACGGGAAAGATTTTCCAGCGTGAGAAAATTAAAAAAATGACCTTAAAACTGAGCAAATTCTTTTTTGTCACGTCAGTCTTTCTGATCATATCCTTTACAACCACGAGTTCGGCTTATGCCCATTTTGGAATGATAATTCCCTCAGACCAGATGGTCATGAAGGATGAGCCCAGAGAGATAAACCTAAAATTGATGTTCAAGCATCCATTCGAGAATCAGGACTTAGGGCTGGAAAAGCCTGAAGAATTTGGATTGGTTTTTAAGGGCAGGCGTACTAACCTCCTTTCAAACCTGAAAGAGCGGTCTTCCGGTAAGTTGAAGTGGTGGGAAATGACCTATGGAATCAATCGCCCCGGCTTATATGTTTTTTATATGAAGCCCCGGCCTTACTGGGAGCCGTCGGAGGACTGTTTTATTGTCCATTACACCAAGACCTATGTCACCGCCTTTGGCAATGACGACGGATGGGACGAGCCCATTGGGCTTAAGGCTGAAATCGTGCCGCTTTCCAAACCCTACGGTCTTTATGCCGGAAATGTCTTCCAGGGGATAGTTTTGTTAAATGGCAAACCTGTGCCTTTCACTGAAGTTGAAGTGGAATTTTACAACCGGGAGGGCCGTTTGAAGGCACCATCTGACCTCATGATCACGCAGACCATTAAAACAGACCCAAACGGAGTATTCACTTACGCCGCTCCACAAAAGGGCTGGTGGGGATTTGCCGCGTTGTTCAGCGATAAGGATAAAATTGAGCGGGACGGTCAGCTAAAAGAGGTGGAGATCGGGGCCGTTATCTGGGTCCGATTTCATTAAATGAGGTAGCAGGATGCACATCTCCGAGGGTGTTCTTTCAGGACCGGTCTTGATTTCGGGTGGAGCCTTAACTGTCCTGGGAACAGCCATTGGGCTAAAGAAGCTGGACTATGACCGCATACCTCAAGTGGCCCTTCTTTCTTCAGTTTTTTTTGTGACCTCCATAATTCATGTGCCACTAGGACCTTCTAATGTACATCTTGTATTAAACGGTCTACTGGGGCTCTTACTCGGTTGGGTGGCTTTCCCTGCCGTTCTGGTGGGTCTGACCCTCCAGGCCGTACTCTTTCAATTCGGCGGATTAACCACCCTCGGCGTCAACGGTCTGATTCTAGCCGTCCCGGCGGTGGTAGTTTATTACACGCTGGGCCCAGCCGCCAGAAGCAGGAACCGGGCCCTGACCGTCATCGCCTCTTTTTTAAGCGGGTTCGGGGCCGTTTTTTTAAGCAGTTTAATTATGGCCGTTTCGCTTATCTTTACAGACGAGGCTTTCTGGCCTATGGCTAAATTGGTCATACTAGCCCATCTTCCGGTCATGGTAATCGAAGGGCTCTTCGTCACCGTTTGTGTCCAGTTCTTGAAAAAAGTTCGTCCCGAAATACTGGTTGTTGTCTATGCCGCAAAATATAATGATTAGTAAACGAATTTTACTTAGTCTCCTGGCCGTCACCGTGATTCTGATACTGAAGAGTTCTCCCGCCATAGCTCATAAGATCAATATTTTCGCCTGGGCCGAGGGTCAAACGGTCTTTACCGAGAGTTATTTTACCGGAGGAAAACTGATAGAGGGCGGGCTGGTGGAGGTTTTTGATCCGGCCGGCCAAAAACTTCTCGAGGGGAGGACTGACCAGAAGGGTGAATTCTCCTTCAAACTTCCACAAAAAACAGACCTCCTCCTTGTGCTGACTGCTTCCATGGGCCATAAGAACGACTTCACGCTCAAGGTTGAAAACGCGGATGAGGCAGCCCCGGCCGCAGAACCCGCAAAAATAACAGGAGAACTGTCACCTGACACGGTTACCGTGGACATGCGGCAGCTTCGCACGGTTATTGAAGAGACTTTGGACCTGCGGCTTAAGCCTATATATCGATCCCTGGCCGACGCAAAAAGACGAGAAGGCCCCTCCTTGACCAATATCATTGGAGGCCTAGGATACATAATCGGTATCATGGGTCTCATATTATATGTTCGGAGCCGTAAGAAAAAATGAGCATCGAGGAATTTTCTCAAGGATCGTCTCTTATTCACGGTTTAGACCCACGGGTTAAAATTATCTCAGCCGTAATATTCTCGATAATCGTGGCCCTGGCCGACCGCATAGCGATACTGGCAGCCGCCCTGGCGGTCGCTTTACTGCTGGTATTTCTGGCCCGGCTGAATGCGAACCGGTTAGGCTCCCGTCTTTTGATAATAAACACTTTTGTTTTGATTCTCTGGCTGGTCCTGCCTTTCTCTTATCCCGGCCAGCCTGTTTTCAATATCGGGCCGCTGACGGCCACCCGGGAAGGCTTAAATTATTCGTTGGTGATCTCCATGAAATCCAACACCATAGTTCTGGTTATGATCGCCCTCCTGGCCACGTCGCCGATTTTCGCCCTTGTTCACGCCCTCCGGCACCTGAAAATTCCAACCAAATTGATACAGCTTTTTTTCTTTACCTTCCGTTATTTTCATGTCCTGAATCAGGAGTATTCCCGATTGAGAGGTGCGATGCGTATAAGATGTTTCAAGGCACGAACCAATATTCACACCTATAAAAACCTGGCTTATCTTGTGGGGATGCTGCTGGTGCGCAGTTTTGATCGTTCTGAAAAAATCTACCAGGCCATGCTCTGCCGGGGTTACCAAGGGCGGTTTTGGGTATTTACCCATTTCAGCTTGAATTCAAGGGACATATTATTCTTGTTGGTCATGATCGGGCTTTCAATAGCTCTAGGGATGGGTCAGTGGCTGAAGCCAGGTTCATAGTCAAACTAAAAAATATTTCTTTTGCCTACCCCTACGGCGAGGAAGTTTTCAGCGGGCTGGATTTTCAGTTCCCGGCTAACGCACGAGCCGGCCTGGTCGGACCCACCGGCTCCGGAAAAACCACGCTGGTTCAAATTATTATGGGCCTTTTAAATCCAACCTCCGGCCAAGTCGAAATCTTTGGCTCCATTTGCCGGAAGGAGCCGGATTTTCGCGAGGTGAGAGCGAAACTGGGTTTTCTCTTCCAGGACGCGGATGATCAGCTTTTCTGCCCCACCGTGGCGGAAGATGTTGCCTTCGGCCCTTTGAACCTGGGTATACCCCGGCACGAGGTACAGGATATAGTCAAAGAAACCCTGGATATGCTTGGGCTCTCCGGTTTCGAAAACCGGGTCACCTATAAACTTTCCGGTGGAGAAAAACGGCTGGTGTCCCTGGCCACCGTGCTGGCCATGAAGCCGGAAATGCTGCTGCTCGACGAACCGACCACCGGCTTGGACCAGAAGACCACCGACCGCCTGGCCCAACTTCTCTTGCAATCGGATCTGCCCTATCTTATTATTTCCCATGACCGGGATTTTCTAAATCGGACTACAACCAGCGCGTATAGAATGAACAAAGGTAGTATCGAGGCCGGAATAAAACTCTAATTCCGGTTTAGTTTAGTGGGTAATCCGCTGTATAAAGAGAAGGTTGTTGGAAAAATGAAACGAATTGGAGACACTGACCATTTCGGCAGGCAACAATTCGGTTCATTTCAAAGGCCTCTACCGATCCGGCTCTAAAATCCGGCCGGAAAATTAAACCGCGTCATAAAAGGAATTGTGTCATGGCCAGGACCGTCTATCTAGTTGACGCCAGTCTTTATATCTACCGCAGCTACCACGCCATCCGGCATCTGAGCACGTCTTCCGGACAACCCACCAATGCTATACTCGGGTTCGTATCCACCATAAGTAAACTGATTCGGGAAAAAAAGCCCGAGTACATGGCCCTGGCCTTCGACTCCAAAGGCCCCACCTTCAGGCACGAGATATACCCTGATTACAAGGCAAACCGTCCAGCCATGCCGGAAGACCTGATTTCTCAGCAGGAGTACATCCGCCGGGCCGTGGCCGGTTTCAACCTCGCCCGGCTGGAAATTCAGGGGATAGAGGCGGATGATATAATCGCTTCAGCCACAAGGCAGGCCCAAAAGCAGGGTTTCGAGGTGGTCATAGTCGGAGGAGACAAGGACCTCTTTCAACTCCTGGCCGAAGGCGTTTCCATGTACGATCCAAAGCCCAAGGGTGATAATTATGTGACCGCAGAATCTTTTAGAGAACGTGTCGGGATTAGCCCGAGCGGCTTTTTGGAGGCCCAGGGTTTGATGGGGGATGCCACGGATAATTTTAGCGGAGTGCCCGGCGTAGGGGAAAAGACAGCCCTTAAGCTGATTCAGGAA
>JAZGHI010000113.1:0-12056 GCA_036480955.1 Candidatus Adiutricales bacterium | reverse complement strand
CTGAACCGTCTTTTTGGGCCGGTCTTTCTGCTAATAATCGTATACTCCATATATCAGTTCGTCTTCTGGGCTAGCGGACCTCCGGTAACCCTGTTCGAGATGTTTTTTGAATGGTTCGGCCAGACAGCAGAGGCTATTATCCCTTCGGGTCTGCTTCAGTCGCTCATAGTTTCGGGTATCATCTACGGCGTGGGCGGTGTTCTCGGATTCGTGCCCTTGATTTTTTTCATGTTTTTCGCCATCGCCATCCTCGAGGATTCCGGCTACATGGCCCGGGTGGCCTTCATCATGGACCGTGTGTTGAGAACTTTTGGCCTTCACGGCAATTCTGTCTTATCCCTGATCGTGGCCGGGGGTATCTCGGGAGGTTGTGCCGTACCCGGCGTTATGGCCGCCAGGACGTTGAAGGATCCCAAGGAGCGGCTGGCCACCATTTTGGTTGCCCCGCTTATGAATTGCGGGGCCAAACTACCGGTGTACGCCATGCTCATCGCGGCTTTTTTCATGAAGTATGAAGCACAGATGACGTTCCTCCTGACTCTGATTGCCTGGGCCATGGCCCTTCTGGCCGCCAGAATCCTTCGATGGACGGTGCTGAAAGGGAGCCATACGCCGTTTATCATGGAACTTCCACCTTACCGGCTTCCCACCTTAACCGGCCTGCTGATCCACAGCTGGGACCGTACCTGGCAGTATATAAAGAAAGCCGGGACCATTATTCTCGGCATATCGATTCTGATTTGGGCCATGATGACTTTTCCCGGATTGCCGGGAGATAAAAAGGTGAGTTTCGAGGCCCGGCGGGTTCAGGTGACCGAAGCCTTTCTTTCCGGACCTGGAAAAGGGGTAATAGCTGATGAAGATGCCCTGGCCGAGTTTCAGCTGTTAAAAACCGAATTCGGGGACGGGGGCCGGCTAAACCTTAAGGAAACTAACCAGCGATTTTCAGGTTTGGCCCGGGCGGTCATGTTACTCGAAAAAGGAGAATCTTTGTCGCCGAACCGGGAGAAATATCAGACCGCGGCCCGGGGGTATCTTAATTGGTCGCGGGAGGTAAACCTGCTCGAAGCAGAGCAGGCTAAAACAACGCTTCAAAACTCACTGGGTGGCCGCCTGGGCCTGGGTCTCCAGTATGTAACCGGCCCGCTCGGTTTCGACTGGCAGGTAAATATCGCCCTGGTGGGTGGATTTGCCGCCAAAGAGGTGGTGCTATCCACTTTGGGCACGGCTTATTCCCTCGGGGAAGTAGACATTGAGGAATCAGAGCCTTTGTCAGCCAAAATCGCCCGAACTCCTGGTTGGAACGCCTTGGGAGGTTTCACGCTCCTGCTGTTTGTGATGATTTACGCCCCGTGCTTCGCCACTCTTATTACCATTGGCCGGGAGACCAGGAGTCTGAAATGGCCCCTGTTTGCGGTCACTTACACTACCACCCTGGCCTATGTTATTTCCCTGATCGTTGCCCAAACAGGACGGTTGCTGGGATTGGGCGTTTAACGAAAAGCTTGAGTTCAATTCCTCACGGCCTGCCGTGTGCCTTTCCAATAACCAAAGCATACCGCGGGGTGTTTATTGATCTAAAACACCGGTTTGGCGGAACGCTTCATAAAGAACCACACCCACGGCCGTTGCCAGGTTGATACTGCGCACCGGGCCCCAGATGGGTATATTCACGATCTGGTCCGGGTAACGGTCCAGGAGTTCGGGCGGACATCCCCGTGTCTCGGGTCCGAAAACCAGCCCATCATCGGGTTTAAAGGAAAACCTGTGGTAGGGACTGCCCCGCCGGGCCGAGGCAAAAACGAGTCTGGACCCGGACCAGGCCTCATCAAAAGAGGGCCAGTCCGGCCACACTGCCAGGTCAACTGCCGGCCAGTAGTCGAGTCCGGCGCGTTTCAAGTATCGGTCATTCAGAGAAAAACCCAGGGGTTCGATTAGATTAAGCCGGGTTCCGGTGGCCGCGCACATCCGGGCCACGCTTCCGGTATTGGGCGGGATCTCAGGTTCATACAATATTACTTCAATCAAAATAGTACTCTGTTCTCATGAGGCAAAGGCTTGACCCCCAGTTTTTTCTTGAATATTTCAAATAGTTATTTGAAAATCAATATATAAACTTATTTTTTAATCCAGTACAATATATTATTATAATCCATGCTGGGTACGTTCAAGAAACATGAATTCTAGTTCGAGAATAATATGAGCGAAGTAATACCGGGAATCTATTTAGAAATTAAGAAAGCCCAACTCGGCAGCGGCAGTACTTCTCAGAACACCAGCTTTCGGAATTTCTGGATAACCGATTTTCAAGAAGACGGAACGGTCAAGATCACTCTACTCAATGATGAATTTAGGCTGACCGGCTTGAATGAAATTATTACAGCCGATCAATTAGCCAGCGACCGTTTCACTTATGTCCCCGAAGGTGAAAAGCGTTATCAGGCACTACTCGAGGAGCTTAAAAGAAAGGATTCAACTCCTCAAAAAGGTGTAGCTTCAAAAGAACATAAAAAAAAGACTAACGAACAAGAAACTCAAGAATCTGTCAATACCAACATCGCTCTGGGCTTTTTGGGCGCGGGAAACCCGGAAAAGGACGTCAAGCCAGGCGACTTCTTTAATCGAAGTCCCTCTAGTAAAAAGCCGAAAAAGCAGGCCATACCCAGCAAGAAGAGTTGCTGGAACACTTAAATCCCGCCAATTACCCTGCCATCATGTTATTCAACACCTCGTTTCAAATTCCTTGAAAATTGCCTGGTACCTCAGTGAGCTGCCATTTTAGATCAGCTCTCTCATTGGGGCGGTGCTTGGTCAAGCTCTTATTCGCCAATACGCTTGACTTCATCAAGGGCATATTCTATCATCAGGCTTGATTAATATTCTCTGGATCGGCGTATTCTATGGGTTTTTTCTTACCTGACCTGATCATAAGAGGGGGATGGTTGATGTATCCTATCCTCTTCTGTTCTGTTATCGGACTCGGCGTATTTCTTGAACGGCTTTTCAAACTCAGAAGGTCGCGTGTCCTTCCGCCTGAATTGATGCAGGAGGTCAACGACCTCATCAAACGGCGTGAATACCCTTACGCGATAAACCTCTGTCAAGGCCATCCCAGCGCCATGGCCCGGATTTATCATGCCGGTTTGAATATTTCCGGCCATTCCCGCCAGGAAATCAAAGAGGTTATACAGGAGGTGGGCCGGAGGGAGGCGGCCGGTCTGGAAAAGTACTTGACCGTCCTGGCAACGGTGGCCAGTATCTCTCCTCTATTGGGATTGCTAGGCACCGTTTCCGGCATGATCAAGACCTTTGATCTGATATCTTTCTACGGAGTGGGCAATCCTGGGACCATGGCCAGTGGTATATCCGAGGCCCTGATAACCACGGCCGCTGGATTATCCGTGGCCATACCGACCCTGGTCGGTTATCGTTTCGTTTCGAGCAAGGCCGATAATTTGATTTTGAATCTTGAGGAACAGTCCATTAAGCTGGTTGATACCTTGAAGGGACTGGAAGAGTAGATGCAGTTTAAGATCAGGCAGCGGGAAACACCGAGCATCGAGATCACCCCTCTGATTGACGTGGTCTTTCTCCTCCTGCTTTTTTTCATAGTTTCCACTGAATTTTCCGCCAGACCCGGGCTTATGATAAACCTGCCTGAGATTAAAACCGGAAAACCGGTGACAACCGCGGTAAAGCTGGATGTCAGCATAACCTCGGCCGGTGATATATATATCGATGGAGAACCTGTCGCCGAGAAAAATCTAAAATCCGTCCTCAAGAAAGCGGCGCGGAACCCGGAATCGACTGTGGTTGTCTTAAGCGCTGATAAAAGCATACCGCACGGGCGGATTGTTTCCATGATGGACATTATACGCAGTCTTGGACTGAAAAAGATGGTCATAGCCGCCCGTTGGGAAAAAGAACCTCAGGTAAGATAGGAATGCCTCTTCTTAAAAAGCGCAGGTCTGTGTTATTCCTGCTTTTTTTTCTGGCCATCGCCTTCACCTTGACTCTCCTCTACAGTAACCAGGGATTTTTTCATCTTAAGCGGTTGGAGGCGGAAAAAACCAAACTTGAATCGGCCAACCATGATATTAAGCAAGAGAATAAACTGCTTCTGGAAAAGATTGAGCGAATCAAAAATGATCCGAAATACATCGAGGACGTAGCCCGAAAGAAACTAGGGTTGGTCAGGCCGGATGAGATGATATACAGGCTTGAAAAAGATCCCGAAACCGCTTCACAAAAAATAAATTCTTCCAATCCTTAAGTCCCGGTTGACTTGTCTTAAAACAATATGTTTAATTACCTGCATCGCGTTCCGAAATTCCGGGAGAATTACCATGGCTCCATCTGAAAAAAGATTCCATATACCGGACAAATCTGAACTGGAGTTCCTGGAACGCCTGGCTCGGACCGATCCAAGTTCACCGGCACTGCTGGGATTGTCGAGGGCTTATCTGGTTCAGAAAGACCCGGAATCAAGCGCTCGCCTGGCGCAGGAGGTTTTAAGCGCACATCCCGGCCATTTAGAGGCAGCCCTTCTCACGGCGCAGGCACTTTTGGAACAGAACCGCCTGGAGGCCGTAAGGGGGATTCTTGACCAGGCTTCGGGCCGGTTGGAAGAGATGGCACTCATTTTTAGGGAATTGGCTTCTTTATATGAGACCACTGGAGATATCGACCAGGCGGCGCGGGTGCACCAAGCCTCATTAGCCCTAATCAGTGAAGCAAAGACGGAAGAGGTCGGAGATTTTGTGATGGAATCATCCGAGAGTTCGGAACCCGTCCAGGAGGGGCCCGTGCCGACCGAAACCTTGGCCGGCCTTTATCTCGAACAGGGATCAGTGGAAAAAGCGCTCGAGATTTATAACCAGATCCTGGAGGCGAATCCGGACAATACCAGCATACGCGAAAGAATTGAAGAACTTCAGGATCTTCCCGCACCGCTTTCGGAAGAGGCCGCTCGGGCCGCGTCACGGTCTCCCTCGGACGCCAAGATGCGTTACATAACTAAATTAGCCCGGCTCCAGCTAGCCGCAAAAAATGTTCGGGAAGCGGCCCAGATTAGGGACTGAAAAATAGTTATCTTTTGAAGGAGTATTAATTAATATGTATTCACCTAGTGACTTTCGTCGGGGGCTCAAGATTGAGTTCAAGGGAGAACCCTACGTTATCGTCGAATTTCTGCACGTAAAGCCGGGGAAGGGTGGGGCTTTCATCCGGACGAAATTGAAGAATATGAGTACCGGGAGGGTTTTGGACGAAACGTTTCGGCCCCAGGATAAGATCGGCCGGCCTGACCTTGAAGAAAAGGACATGCAGTATCTCTATAAAGATAGAGACGGTTACTGGTTCATGGATAACGATACTTACGAACAGGTCGTTTTATCTGAAGAACAGGTCAGTGGTTATATGGATTTCTTACAAGAGAATTTAAACATCAGCATTCTGTATTTTAACGGCGAACCCATCGGTCTTGAGTTGCCGGTTACCGTAGAACTGGCCGTGGTTCAGACCGATCCTGGTTTTAAGGGCGATACGGCCAGCGGGGGCGGCAAGCCGGCCACCCTGGAAACCGGCCTTGTGGTCCAGGTCCCTTTTTTCATTAACAAGGGTGACCGGCTCAAGATCGACACCAGGACCGGCGATTATATGGAGCGGGTGAAGAATTAGCCGGATCAGCTATGAGAGAACCCCATTGAACTTGAGAGAGAGGCAGTGAAAGATTTGCCGGCATTAGCCGCGACCGGCATCGGTTCCGTCCCGTTTCTGGAGCTGGAGGAAACTCTGGATCGGATTGCGCGGGATTGTCCTGTTCTTCCATATTGGCCGCAGATGATTCGTCTCCATAAGGGCGCGGACATGATCCTCCAGTTTGCCCTTAACCTGCCGTCTTTAACCGTTGATTTGGATGAGCAGAGGATCGTTGTCGAGACAGAAGGAAGAGAACAGGCTCTGACCGAATTCTATGAACATCTACTGGCTGATGACCTGGATTTCTTTGCCTTGCCGCTAGATTCTGGTGAGGGTTTTTACACCTTTCTTGAAAGAGCGAAAACCGACCCTGAATATGGCCCTGGTTTTTTAAAAGGGCATGTAACCGGCCCGATTACCTTTGGCCAGACTGTCCGGAATGGGGACGGAACATCACTGCTGGACAATCCTGAATTAAAGGATACCGTGGTCAAAGGCCTCGGAGCCATGGCCGCCTGGCAAGCCGAAAAGATAAGGTCACTGGGCCGCCTCCCGTTGATTTTCCTGGATGAACCGGCTCTGACCGGGTTTGGTTCGGCCTTCTCCACTTTGAGCCGGGAAGATGTGATCGGTATGCTGGATGAGACCGCTGAAACGGCCCGTAGGGGCGGCGAAGTTTTGATCGGCATCCACATCTGCGGAAACACTGATTGGCAAATGATTATGTCCACCGGCCTGGATGTGATCAATTTTGACGCTTTTGGTTTCCTTGACAATTTCCTGCTCTATCCCAAGGAGATTACCGGCTTTATCGACCGGGGCGGCTATATTGCCTGGGGTATTGGACCCACCCTGGATTACGCCGGAAACGCAAAGGCGGAAGATCTGGCGGACAGAATCGAGAACGCCTGGCAAAAACTGGCGGGCCAGGGTCTGGATATGGCTCTCCTGCAAAAACGGTCCATTATCACTCCGGCCTGCGGCCTCGGACCTCTGGATGAACCAACGGCCGCGGCGGTTTCTGAACTCGTGGCCCGGACTGCGGGAGTTCTCAAAGATAGAGCGTCGAGGTTGGGTTAGAATTCCTGTCGTTAACTTACTGGTTTTACAAGAATTAATCCAGATAGTACTCATTTCATCCTAAGAAACACTCTTATTACTTTATCCATGTACGGGGATCGATGATCGTTGCCGCCCATCAACCTCAGTATTTGCCCTGGCTCGGTTTTTTCGATAAGATTGCTTCTTCCGATCTGTTTGTGCTGTTGGACACAGTCCAGTTTAAAAAGAATGAATGGCAGAATCGCAACCGGATCAAAACGGCACACGGCTGGCAATGGCTGACCGTGCCGGTCAAGTACGGCTTCGGACAGGCCATTCATGACATTCGGATTGATGACAGCCAACGCTGGGGGCACAAACATATCCAATCAATTCTTCAAAATTATGGCCGGACGCCTTATTTCCGGCGATATGGCCCGGCCATGGCCGATTTGCTTTCAAAGGACTGGAATTCCCTGGCAGAGTTGAATGTCACCCTGATAAAACTCCTTTGCGAGTGGCTCGGTATTAAAACACCGTTTTATCTGGCCTCACAGCTCGGTAACTTTACGGCCGATCCGGACGTGAGATTGATTGAGATTACCTCAAGCCTGGGCGCAAATACTTATCTGGCCGGAGCTGGAGGGCGGGAGTACATGCAGATGAATCTATTTAAAGAAGCCGGAATCGAGGTGGTGTTCCAGGATTACCGGCATCCAGTTTATAAACAGCTATATGGAGAGTTCGTATCTAACTTATCAGTGATAGATCTTCTTTTTAATTGCGGGCCTGAGAGCCGGCAAATCCTGAAAGGGTAAAAATGCGCATCCTGGCCATCGGTTCCCATCCGGACGATATTGAATTCGGCTGTGCCGGAACCCTGATTAAGGCCAGCCAATACGGCCATGAGGTCAGTATCCTGGTCATGACACGAGGAGGACTCGGAGAACGGGAGGAGGTGAGGGCAGCCGAACAGGAAGAAGCAGCCAGATTGATGGGCGCTCAGAAAGTCTTCTGGGGAGATTATGAGGATACCCGTATCCCCATGGGTACGGAAACTATTCAGTTCATCGAGTCGGTGATTACGAACGTCGGACCTGATTTAATTTTCGTACATTCTCCCCGTGATACCCACCAGGATCATCGCCACCTGGCCCAGGCCACTAACTCGGCCACTCGTTACGTAAAAAACGTGCTTTACTATGAAGGACCCACCACCCAGGATTTCGGCCCTACCGTATTCGAGGATATTGGAGAAATTATTGAAGAGAAATTGAGCGCCCTTCAAGCTCACTCTTCACAGGTAATGAAAACTCGAGTCGAGGACCAGTCGATTCTGGACGTGGCCCGATCCACGGCTAACTATCGAGGAATACAGAGTCGGGTCAAATACGCCGAGGCCTTTCTTTCCTCACGGCTTTTTCTGAGCATAAAGGATCGGAAATGAACATTTCCGAAGATCCGATTCCGCATTCTAAGCCTACGTTGGGTCTAGAAGAGGCTGAAGCCGTAACCAGAGTTATTGAAAGCGGCCAGATCTCACAAGCTGAAAACGTAGCCGCTTTCGAGAAGGGCTTATCGAAAAAAGTTCAGCGCGATTCCGGCCTAGCCGTAAATTCGGGCACCTCGGCCCTTCATCTCAGCTTGCTCGCCCTTGGCGCCGGCTCGGGCCAAGAAGTCATAATACCCGGTTACGTGTGCAACGCCCTGCTGAACGCGGTCAATTACACCGGGGCATCGCCGGTATTGGCGGACGTTGAGCCGCAAACATTCAATATGGACCCGGAGGATGTCCGGAGGCGGCTGACTCCCAAGACCTCGGCCATTATCGTACCTCACCTTTTCGGTCTGGCGGCAGACATGAACGCCTTCGAGGAACTCGGACCGCCGGTTATCGAGGATTGTGCCCAAGCCATTGGGGGATTTTATCGAGGCCGGCCCGTGGGTTCATTTGGACAGTTATCAATTTTCAGTTTTTATGCCACCAAAGTAATCACCACCGCTGAGGGGGGAATGGTTGCCGGAGACGCCCCGGACCTGATCTCCACCGTCCGGGATCACAGGGAATACGATCAACCACCGGACAACCGGGTTCGATACAACTACAAAATGTCCGACCTCTCGGGGGCTTTGGGCCTGATTCAACTCCAGCGACTCCCGGAATTTATATCGAAACGCCGGTTAATCGCCGCGAGATACTCAAAAAATTTGGATGGGCTCGACCTTATCAGGCCAACCGAAAAAGCTGGAGAAGGGCACATTTTTTACCGGTACGTGGTACGGTTGAGAAAAGAAAAATTCGATTCAATCATAACTTTTCTTAATAAAGCCGGGATTGCCGCCAGCCGGCCCGTTTTCAGGACCCTGGCCTCGTATCTCGGCGTGGAAGATGGGTTTCCGGGGACAAAGGAGGCCTTTGAGACCGCACTTTCCCTGCCAATCTATCCAGGACTATCCCTTCAATCAGTGGACCGGGTTTCTGAAACGCTGGCCCATGCCATGGACCGGGTCTGAGGAGTATTATTTTGCGGCGAGTATGGCGAGTCCTTTATATTGTCTCCTGGGGAGGAGTTCTGATTCTTATATTCCCGCTAATAGTCAGGTTTTTTCACAACTGGGGCCTTCGCTGGCTCCACATTTTAGCGGTATCCTTTCTAATCTCATTCTGCCTGGTCCCGATTTTTATTCGCCTGGCGGAACGGTTTCAGATTATGGACATGCCGTCTGAACGAAAACCTCATCTTAAACCGACCCCGTTACTGGGAGGCGCGGCCATCTTTCCGGCTTTTATCCTGGCCATGCTTCTGAACGGTCTTTTTGACAGGAGGGTTTTTTCGGTTATGGCCGCGTCAAGCCTGGTTTTTGCCATCAGCCTGGTGGATGACGCGCGAGAGGTCTCGGTCAGCCTGAAACTTCTGGTACAGGTAGCGGCCACTGCTATTGTGATGTCAGCCGGGATTATGTTTCATATTTTTCCCTATAACATACCGGGACTCGCGGTTAACATAATTCTGACTTTCGTCTGGATTATAGGAATTACGAACGCCTTGAATTTTTTAGACGGGCTTGACGGCCTGGCTGCTGGACTGGCGGCCATTATGGCTTTTTTTGTGGCATTAGTTGCGTTTCAGACCGATCAACCATTTCTGGGCTGGTTCGCCTTAGCCATTATGGGCCCCTGTCTCGGTTTCTTGCCTTTCAATTTTAGACATGACGGCCCGGGCAAAATTTTTCTGGGAGACGCGGGCAGTGCGTTTCTCGGATTTACACTCGGTTCACTGGCGATAATGGGCGAGTGGGCCGATAATAATTTTGTGGTTTCCTATTCAGTCCCGCTTCTTATCTTCGGGATTCTGGTATATGATATGATCGAAACAACCATACGGCGGGTCGCCACGGGCGCGGTCACCAATTTTAAAGAATGGCTAAACTATACGGCCCAGGATCACATACACCACCGCGTTGAAAGGCTTCTTCACAGTAAAAAGAAGAGTGTGTTCCTGATCTACGCCATCAGCGTTTGTCTGGGAATCAGCGCGGTCGTGCTTCGAAAAGCCAGTACAGTAGATGCCTTGCTAGTGGTTTTACAGGCAATAATCCTTCTGGCGCTGATTACTATTCTGGAAATTAGCGGCCGCAACCATCAGGCTTAGACATTGGGGGGAAAACTTTAAAGCTTTGTGATAACATCTGCTTCCGTACTTGTTATCTGTTTCGGGGGAGAATAAAATGAGTCGTACCGGAATCGTCAGGTCCGATATATTTTTAGAGCACGATCCTGGGGCCTGGCATCCTGAATCACCGAAAAGGCTGGAGATCATTCATGATTCTTTAGACACAGCCTCGTTCCCCGGTTTGCGGATACTCACGCCAAGGCCGGCCACCCGTGAGGAGATCACCCTGGTTCACGGGGCGGGCCATTATCATAAAATGGCTGAAACGGCCGGAAAGACCCAGTGTTATTTGGACGCCGACACCCAGACCTCGGCCGGATCCTTTGACGCGGCCCTGGCCGCGGCCGGCGGGCTCATACAGCTGGTTGGGGAAGTTTTAAAAGGTGAACTCGATAATGGCTTTGCCTTGATTCGTCCACCCGGACATCATGCCGAAGTGGACCGGGCCATGGGTTTTTGTTTATTCAACAACATCGCTATCGCGGCGGCCTGGGCCCTTGAAATGAATGGTCTTTCCCGAATAATGATTGTTGACTGGGACCTGCACCACGGAAACGGGACTCAACGGGCTTTTTATGACGATCCACGCGTTCTTTATCTTTCAACCCACTTGTTTCCTTTTTATCCCGGGTCCGGCGGTTTGAGCGAAACCGGGGTGGGTGAGGGTAAAGGTTATACGATCAACCTGCCCATGGGACCTAAGCATGGTGATCAGGATTTTGTGGCGATTTTTCAAAAAATTGTAAAACCTCTGATTAATCAGTACAAGCCCGAGCTTATTCTGGTTTCAGCCGGATTCGATACTCACGCGGCTGATCCAATGGGAGGTATGATGGTTTCTCCGGAAGGGTTTGCCGCAATGACCTATATCCTTAAATCCTCCGCCGAGGAGGTATGCCAAGGACGTCTGGTCCTTACATTGGAAGGCGGATACGACCTTCACGGTCAAGCCGATTCCGTGTGCAAGGTACTGGAAGCCCTTACTGAAACGGGCCCGGCGGGACGGGAATTGGCTTCGTGTGAGTTTGCGGAACCGGAGGTTGTGGGCCAGGTGAGGAAAATATTCAGAGACCAGTGGGGTCTTTGAATTCCTGATTTGATCCTGGTATAAAATCAGGCCCCGTTGTTCAGTGGGGCCGTATCTTTTAATCTGGAAGCTGTATATGAAAATCGATCGAAAAGAAGTGGAACAGGTAGCCCGGTTGGCCCGGCTCGAGATCAGTGAACTTGACGTGGAAAAATTGACCAGCCAGTTGAATACGGTGCTGTCCTACATAGACAAACTCAATGAACTTGATACCACCGGGATTGAACCCATGGCCCGCGCCCTGGCGCTTGATAATGTCTTCCGGGAAGACGGCCTGAAACCTTCACTCGAATCCGAGAGTTCACTGGCCAACGCCCCTGACCGGGACGATTCATTCTTCAGGGTGCCGAGGGTCATTTAAATTTTGGCGGCCCGGCATGAAGCGCCGCGTTGTTTGACAAACTAACCGGAATATAGCGACAATGATTTTGTACGATTGTACTACAGTTCGCCTGAGTAATTTAAGGAGACATCCGTGGATCTCATTGACCTGAACATTCACGAACTAGCCGAGGTTTACCATAAGAAGGAAGCATCTCCGGTCGATGTTACCC
>JAZGHI010000112.1:0-10603 GCA_036480955.1 Candidatus Adiutricales bacterium | reverse complement strand
ATTGGCCAGGAAAATTTTAGCAAAACCGAGAAAGGGTTTGTGGCTGGTGGCCTTCAGCTTGAATGCCCGGTGAAATGTTTTGGTAGCCTTGACATAATCACCGATCTCGACCAAACATTGACCCAGTCCAATCAGGGCGGTAAAGGCATCAAAATCAGGTGAAAACATTATCGGGAAGACGTGTGCTGTTAAATCCGACTCTCTCAGGCCGATCTGCTTTAATCCGTTCTGGTAGGCTATCATGGCCTCGGTATATTTTTTCTGCGCTTGTAATACTCCACCAAGCCTGATCCAATTGTCGGCTTGATAATCTCTCTCGATCAGTTCTCGGCAAATCCGTTCCGCTTCCTCATATTTGCCCAACTCGATAAGGAGCTTGCATTGAAAATGGTTCAAGAACTGTTCGCCTGGAATACCTTCTTGAATAGAAGTGGCGGCATTAATGTATCGGAAAGATTCATTGAAGTCCTTTTCTTCAAAACAATCCTTAGCTTTCTTGAATAAGGCGTCAAAGACCAGCCCTTTGGGAGGGAGATAAGGGATAATCTTCATTTCCACGGAATTTTTTTCACTCGGAGTGTTAACTACCCTCAGGAGGGTTTTTCGTTTGATCAAAAAATCGAAGGTACTTTCCTTTTCTTCATCAAGACCTATTTTCACGGCTTCGCAATTAAGATCGTATTTCAAATATCCGAGAGTGACCAATAGCCTGGAATTGTATTTGGGGTCGATATTTTGGGTCAGGAGATATACATAGTCCGCGTCTGTTTTTTCGCATCCGTATTTATAGGAATCAAACTCGGAAAGAGTTTTGTCTGGTGTGTGGATCGTGAGGTTTTTGAGCCGGCCTATTCTTCCCAGGGATTCAAGACAGGTGTTCTTATCAGTTTCAAGTTCCCGGTTCACAAGAACCATCTGAAATGGATAGCAGGTATGGTCATATATTTCGGCGATAAACTCTTTAAGTTTTTCGTCCCATTGGTTCACGGGCAATACCAAGGCTACTTTTTCAATGAAGCGCCATGGTTCAGGCGGCAGATCGGCCTTGATTTTGCGAAGATTATGCTTGAAGTCTTCCTTGTTTTTCCGTTGCTGCACACTTATCCGGTCCGATTTGGCAAAGGCCATATAATACTCGCCGGTCACTACTGGAACGTGCTTAAAATCGGTATAAAAACACAGTTTCCGCGTCATGTCCCAATCGATCAAGACGTTGACACTCTCGTCGTATCCGCCAACGTGAAGACCCAGTTTTCTTCTATGCATCAGGCTTACATGTAAGGTGTGATTGAAGTAGAGCATAAAATCACGGTTAAAGTCCCGAGAGACTTGTACGGTCTTGCTTAGCGGGTACCGTTTACCTGTAATTTCGTCTTTTATGAAGATTACCGCATACAGGTCTGAATACACGACCTGATACTCGGGATTTTCGTCCAAGGCGGATGAAAGGACCTCCAGGTGATTAGGATAAAAAAGATCATCGTCTCCCAGATAAGCAATGTACTTTCCTCTGGCTTTTTCCAGGCCGAAATTGAGTCTTACGGCTAAGCCTCTGTTCACTTCGTCCTGAAAATACCTGATGCGGGGATCATTGAATTCCTCGACAACGTATCGAACGTCAGTTCCCCCGTCGTTCATTACCAGGAGTTCCCAATCTTTCAGATCTTGATCCACGACACTCTGGATGGCCTCCCTTAAGAAACCGGGGCGGTTATAGGTTCCCATCAGAACTGTTACTTTGGGAGATTTTGAAGCCATGACTTTATCCTTTTCTCTCATGTACATGGTGGTAACCCAGTTTTGCGGCTGTTTCGTCGCACATCTCCGATAGTTTCAGTATCAGGTCGTCCGGCCAAGCGTCGGCCTTGGGGAACTGTCCGGTTTTTTGAGCGTTTAGTTTAAGGCTGAAAACAGCCTCAGCCTTGGCCTGATCAAAACCCTTCAGTTCCAGAAAATTGAATATTTCCTCAGACTTACTGATATCACTCGTCAGATCTTCGAATCGGACTGCGAGGAGACGGTCTGGAGATATTTTATCTTTAAATTCGAGAATGCTTTGGTTGGTTTTATCCCACAACCAGCAGGTTTTTTCGAATTGGCTGAGTTCCCGCCAGGACTCAAATTCTCTCAGGCCTTCCCGGGGTCTAAGCCGGCCTCTGTCCCACGGGTGTCCAACGTAATAATTGCGCCGCATTCCCGATCTGACAAAACCACCGGGTTCTCTGGTGAGTACCAGGAATTTGGAATCCGGAATAATCTCAGCCAGCACGTCTGCAAATTGAGTCATCAAGTGGTCCGTCTCTCCATGGATAAGGCCTTCTGACCACGCTTTATGAATCACCGTGTAACGAGCCTTCCAGAAAGTTCCTTCCTGGTCGATGTTACCCCAATAGGCCTGGAGCGCTTCATCAATGAAATCCGGCTGAATGTGATGCCAGACCCGTGCGTTTTCGGCTATATCGAGCAGGTGGGCCAGAGTCATGGTCCCACAACGGCCGGTCGATAGCACGAAGAAGGCCTTACCTTTTCTCCCTGTTAAATGGTATCTACCATATCCTGCCGTTTGTTCGTCGGCACTCGCTCTTTGCAGATTCTTCACCGTTGAGACGATACCCGGTTCGGTTCCCAGGTCGAACGGTGAAGGGGTCAGATAGGTAAAGGCCGAAGTTTCAGCTTCATAACCTCCTTCAGAGATAACCTGATCTGAAGGCAGGTAAGCCAGAAGACCGTTCGTACACCCTAGAATAAAGGTGGAATCCGGCCTCGGGACGGCTTCCCTTATTATTTTTCCTAGTTCGGCCACGGGTTCAGCCGGAAAGGTGAGGAAAGTAACTTCTCCGCCCATGGAGATAAGCTGTACCGGCAATGCCATCTGATTCGGATATTTCCCTTCAGGAAAAGCTTTTAATAATTTACCGGCCCATTCACGGGCCATGGGATTCGCCCGATGGTTCTTCAAAAGCTGATCGAGAGAATTCTGGTCCGGAAGAGGTTTCAAGGGAAGTTCGGCCTTTAGGTTGAGACAGAAAAAGGGGCCTGAGACCGGTGTGAGTTCTTTTTGGATACTTTGCGCTAATTGTTTGGCCAGTAATTCCCCGTTCCGTTCGGCGTCTTTCGAACCGGACGAAAAAGATTTTTCTCTTTCGGAAGGTCTGGATTCCTTACTGCTGCCGAGAGCGCCTTGCATGAACATGACCTTGCTTACCTGTCCGGAGGAGGTGAGCGCTTTTCTGAAATAACCCGGATAATCAGCGGAAATTGTATTCTCCGGACCGAGACCCGTGGGATGGCACCCATGATTAACCAGGACCAGTTTCTGCCTCGTCTCACGGAGGTCCAATAGGATAAACGGTGTGTGTGTTTCATAATACCCATCTGGGTTTGGGGCAAACTGTACGGCTCCATTTTTTTTCAGTCTCCGATTGACACCGACCTGCGCCTCAACCTTGCCCCAAGAAATATTACATTCCTCGAGCCCATAATACAGCTTAGATAAATTTCGCGAAATATGGTCAAGGACCGCCCGAGCATACGCCTCGTAATACGGCCCCAGATACTTTACCGTGTGGGAGACGGTGCCTGGAGCGTAATGGGTGTGGGAAGCGTTTAAGATGATTGCCTCCGGCTCTATTCCCCATTGAGAGGCGGCCGATCGAACGCCCTGGACCATTTCATGGCCGAATCCGAAAAGATCGGCCGCGACCATCAGAACTCTAGAATGGTGATCGTCCTCTATCAGAAGCAATTGCATCATCAGGGGAAGCGTAACACTCGACGCCGGTCTGGGCGGACCAGCGAGACCCTGCAAGTAGAGAGGATGCTCTTGGGACACGCGGGGAGTAATGTTTACTTCTGTAAACGCAGCCCTGAATGATCCTGGGTCCGGTAAAAAATTGTCAGCGTTTTCTGGATGTTCGAGCCTGGGTGCGGTTACCATGACTATAGCGTCCCTTAGTCAGTAAATAATGTGAATTAAGAACACGCCTTTGAGCCGGATCAAGGTGTTCTCCAGTCAGGCGTACTTCGGGTACCGCCTTAAAGTTTGCACGGATCATGCCACTTGAAATCATTATAATTGGGTGTATTTTCAGCCGATTAGCCGAATAGGTGGGTAAAAAGTTCGTTTTTTTTAAAATTGCTTTTGAAAAATTTTCCGGCTGGTTCAGAATACCTCCTTCTGGAGACGGATTTCTTCACGCTGTTTCTGGAATATGAAGTGAATTATGTTTTCTCGATCATCAGGCCGGATATCGGTCATGGCCAGACCGATTTCGTATTTATACTCCCCTTCACCGCCGCCAGTTCGGGCCTGACACCTCACTACTTCTCCGGCAATGTCCATCAGGCCATAGGGTTGGGCAGGTAAAGCCAGGCCAACCTCGAGAACGGTGCCTTGCTCCAGTTCGTTTGAATAAAGGAAACTCAACCCTGAAGCGGAGATATCAATAAGCAGACCTTGATACGCATATTCTTTGCTCTGAATATTGGCGCTCAGCAGATCGATCACGTAATTAAGTTTGGTGTCGAGTTGGATCAAAAAGGCCTCGAGGGGATCATTCTCGTTTAATTCCAGACTGTATTCCGGCTGTTTAAAGATAGATGACATCGGGTTAGTGGTTCGAATGTACCGATCCGGATTTTCAAGAATATTAAATGGAATCACCGCCTTTATTTTAACCCTGATCTCACTTCTACGGTCTTGGTCATTGTTAGACGGAGTTTCCATGAGCATATATCCTTTATAATATTAGAATAAAAGTCATGGACGAGATCGGACGGTATCTCGTCCTTCAATTTTCGCCCGGTAAAGAGCCTGATCTGCAATCCGAACCAGGTCCTGAGCCCGCTTTACTTTGGGATTATTAGTATCGGTCATCCCTTGACTGATAGTCAGATTAATGGGCGTTCCGCCGAAAGAGAGGGTAAGTTTTTTTATGTCTTCACGAATACGGCGGCTTATATGAGAAGCTTGATCCAAAGCAATGTCCGGCAGGATTACGACGAATTCCTCACCCCCGTACCTTGCCGGAATATCAGTTGTCCTGAGGCAGTCCTCTAAAACACGGGCCACTGAGTTAATGACAAAATCACCAGCGGGGTGACCGTAATGATCGTTGATAGCTTTAAAATTGTCCAGGTCTGCCATTATCAAAGACATGGGTCGATTGTACCTCAGAGTTCTTTCGAATTCCCGGGCTAATTGCTCCTCGAAAGAACGCCTGTTGAAGAGTCCGGTCAGAGAATCCCGGCTGGCCATATAGAGGGCCTGCTCGTGCTGATGCGCGTTAAGCAGGGCCTGAGCCAGCTGCATGGAAACGCTTTCCAGAAGCAGATCCTGATCGGCCGTCTCTTGGGATTCATCAGAGTAATGGATGGTAACCAGACCCTGATTTAACCCGGCTGCGAGTAGGGGGAAAACCTTGGTGTAACGGGGAAGTTTTGTCAGCGGGGGCAGTTTTTCGGTGGTTCCGATTACTTGTTTCTCCACCTCACTTGAGGAAAAGCATGTACTTAACTCAGGATTTAAGCCTTGAGTCATCATTCTCATAACCTCTGTATTTACTCGCCTGTTCGTATAGTAACCTAGTTTATCATGAGACGCAAACGCGGCAATTATTAGAATCAGGTCTGGTCTCATCAGGCTATAAAGGGCGCTCATGGCTACCTCTATCACGGCCAGAGTTTCCAATGATGAGCTTAGGTCAGTACTGAGCTTATTTAAAAAACGGAGTTGTTCCGATTTTTCGCGAAGGGCTGATTGTTCGCTTAAAGATAACTCCTGATTTTTTACAAGTTTCTGGTTGGATATTCTGAGGTCATCAGTCAGCCTTAGGATTTCGTAAAAGGCTTTTTTATTGTCCAAACCGGCCTCAATAGCCGGTCTGAGCTTTTCATATTCAACCGGTTTTTTCAAACATGTTAAAGCACCGGACATGATCCACTTCATGGAACGGTCCAAATCGGTCTGTCTGGACATGACGATAATGAAGCTTTCCATGTTTGCAGCCTGAAGACGTCTGGCCAGGTCAGTTGGTGTCAAATCATTGACTCCCTCATCCAGGATAATCAGGTCAGGTTCATGGGCCGTGAGGACAGATAAAGCATTATGGCCAGAGGTGGCCGATGTTACGTTAAAGCCTTCCGTATTAAGGATTGAGGCCAGGTTGTCCCTATGGGAATTCTCGGGATCGATAATTAAAATTGAAGCGGTGTCCAAATGATGATACTCCTACTCATCTGTGATATCAATAAAATAATAGCATTTCTTATGCCAAGATTGACTGGGCCGGTTCTAGGCTAAAAGAAGGCTTGCGGGCGGGTGACTTAAAATCTCGGCAAGACCGATTTCAAACGCGCTTACGTTTCCCATCGGGATATGTTCCGTCCGCATAAGGCGTAAGGATTATTTTCTAAATAAACTGATACAAGAAGAGTCATGATTTCAAATGAGTGCGAAACAGTTCTTCAGAAAGAGTTCCGGATCTGGGGGTATAATTCAGTTCAGAGGTGGCTCTTGATAAGGGGGCTTATACTCTGGCGAGCATAAACTCGATCATGGACGTCATCCGGTGCTGGTAAGTATGTTCAGCCAATACACGCTCCCGAGCCCGGAAACCCATATCTTTTCTGAGGTCAGGCTCACGGAGATAGAATGATATTTTTTCCCGCAGGTCATCCAAGCTATTGAAGACAGCCAGCTCATTTCCCGGCTCGAAATGCAGACACAACGGATTACGCTCATCCACAAGCTGGAACGCCGCGCATGCCGCGATTTCGAAAGTGCGGGGATTGATGAAGGCTCCTTCCCGATCAAGGCCGGCCTCGAATACAGAGGAATGAAGGTTTAAATTTATTTTCGCCGCGTTATAAATGAGGACCGTTTCTTCGGTAGGTATCCGGCGGTTTTGGTCCTGAACCCTCTGGCCCAGGCTCGAATTTAGATTCCATTCCGTTCCCCAGATTTTTAAATCATGGTCCAAGAGCTTTGAAAAGAGATGACGGCGATTGGGATAGCCGGACCCCATGAACGAAAGGTCAGTTCTGAAAGGGGCCAGGGCTTCCAGGTTTTCAGCCGGTTTAAATAATTCCGGGTCCGCCGCCAGGGGTAAATAGGAAAAATGTTCCACGCCCAAATCGGTCAATTCTTTTTCCAAAGCCTGGCCTTGAATGTGAAAAAAGAAATCGTAACTATTCGCAATTTCACGAAAATACTTCATGAAACGGTAATCCTCCACGAACCAGAAAGCAGTGCGGATACCCAGGGACCGAATTCGGGCCAGAGCCGGCTTGTTAAGCGGCGCCTGGGCCAGCGCCAGGAGGAAATCCGGCTTTTCAGACTCAGCCATGAGGGCCACGTAATCCCCCATGAATTGAACCAACCGGCCAGCGGCCAGGTCATGTCCCGCTCTGGTGGGGTCGGTGTTTTGGATATCCATATAAAGAGGTTCAATAACGCTTAAATCAAGGCAGCGTACCTCATGGCCCAAAGAGGTTAGTGCTTTCACGGCGTGGAAGGTTATTGGCAGCGATCCGCCCCAAATTGGAGAAACCACCATGAATTTCAAGGTGTTGTTTTGTGAAGCATGGGTCTCGATAAGGTTATGGCCATCAAAAATAGCCAAAAAACGGGCGTAATCCGCCGGAGAGGACCGCTGTGAAGGGCGGTGGGCCAAAAGTGTCCCCTGCTCCTTGATTCGAGCCGGGATTTGGTCGGGACGGGTAAGGAAAGTTATTCGGCTTAAATAAGACGTCCAGTCAAACGTTTCAAGCGATAGGCGCAACACTTCCATATCCGTTTCAATGACGGCCAGGGTATCAAATTCTTCGGACAGGGCCCGGATATGATAGCCAGAGCCCAAGCCGAAAATCACTGGAAATCGGCCGTTTGCTTTGATGGTTTGAATTGCGTCGGATTGGGCGAACTTTCGAGCTTCAGCCCACGGATCCCTTCGGGAGTGAAAGCTCATCCCCTTTTTTTTAAGAATCGGGTCGCCTGAGCTGGCAATCACTTGCGTAAGGTTTGATATTATTTGAATTTTACTTAACTTCTGAGCCAGCTCCGGCTGAAATTCAGCCAATTGATCAATATTCCTCTTGAAAAAAGTTTTCGAATTCCTAGTCATTAAAACCGGCCATTTTTAGGGGCAATTACTTATGACGCTTTATATAGAGACACAAGCAAATGGTATTGTCATTGATTTTTAACCTTTTAATTTAAGTTCTTACAATCAGTACTTAATTTATCCCTTTAACTTACGGCCCAAGGTTCTCACCGCAAACACACTATTGGGTCATAAGCATTTCCAATGCCAATTACAGTAAAAAGCACTGAGTACAATAAAAAAGAAGGAATAAGGCGGGTAAATGTGGTTGAGACTTATATGAGAATATAACGGCCGAGCGAACAGTAGGTCTTAAAACCAAGTCTCTGGTAGACGCCTCGTCCAGCATTAGAAGACTGCAGGACTCCAATGCGGAATGCAATCTCCCTGGCCTCCAAAAGAGCGGTTAGGGTCATGGCCGAGGCAATACCTCGCCGCCGGGCTTGCGGGAGAGTGGCCATGTGATAGATACCGGCTACTCCGGCCCCCAGGAAAAGGGTGGCCGCAGCCACGGTTCGCCCGTCGAGTTTTCCTAGGTAGTGCCGCCAGGGGAAGTCTTTTTTCGGGTTTAACCTGCTGAAATTATTGAATACAGCTTCGGCTACAAAATCCGGGAGTTCAAATCCGATCCTAACCGGCTCCAACCATTCCCCTAGGTCACTTACATTATTGACTCGCCCGATGATCAGACCTTCAGGCTGCGGCCGATTCTGCTCAAGTTGTCCCAAGTCTAGGGCCATACCAGGCTGGTCACCTCCATCGGTCATACCGTGGGCGAGGAGGTGATCAGCCAGATCAAACGGTTCGGTTGCCGGTCCCGTCCACCACATCATGGGCAATCCTCTTGATTTAAAGTAATTTAAAGTGCTTTCAATCCTCCGGTCGAGGGTTTCTTCTGTAAAACGGGCAGTTAAAACACCATTCAAGATAGGGTGGGGTATGCCGGTAACAAACCAGAGCAGGTCCGATTCCTTATGGATTTCAGCCTGAGGTCCTTGACCGAAGTAGGTGTACCCCTCGATCTGATTGGCATCAATTGCCCTAGATATTTTTTCCGGAGAAAGATCGGTTACTATTTCGCTCATTTTTCAGTCTTTTCAAAGATACCAGAACAATATACACGGTTAAATTCAGCTTTGAAAGAAATGTTCCTTCTCTCAAGATACAAATCTGCCTAGTAAGGACGGAATTATTCATGGGAGATGCTTTTTGGGATTTTAAAAATAAAAAAAGGGTAGAAAATACAGGATTGGGTAAATGATTAATTAAAAAGGAGATTTTTAAAATTTGAGGGATCAGGCCTCTGTGTCGATAATCTGTTCAGCCATTTGTTCCAAGGCCGCGGCCACTCTTAATATTTCCTCCGGAGGGATCTCTCTTATGACTTTTTGAGTCTCAGTATTAATGATTTTAATAACTGTCCGGCCGGTGGCTTCATCCACGGTGAATTTCAACCGGAAGTTCCTTTCAAGGGCGTAAATTTCCAGATCTCTATACAGTTTTTCCCAATCCTGATCGGAAACTGATTGAGGAGGCGCTGACTGTGGGGTTGAATCAGCCGATTTTGGAGCGCTGCCTGTGCCTTCTTTAACTTTTCCCTGCGGCCTTGCAGCCGCCGAGACGTAAGCTGTATTTTGAATCTCATTCATAGTCAGCACCAAAGAAAACCTAATTCTTCAATATCCTTATCGGTAACTTCATAACAGAACTTTATGGTCATTAATATTTTTTTTCTTAAGGCAACTTCATATTCAACTAGGTAACAGCTTGAGAAAACAATAAAGCTCTCTCTTACCTAAAGACTGGCCTTAAGTTTAGGTCTTACTTAGCCGATAAGAAAATTGAAGTAAGACCGGTAAATAATGAGGAAGGGAGGTGTATCTCGATTACATTTCAGCATCCGGTCAGGTTCTTAAATATTTTTTAGTAAATTTTAGGCAAGGATGCCGACTTCCCCGCCTTTGCGGGCAAATTTCTTTCATGGAGGAAAATTATTATGGGTTTAGTTATTAATCACAACATGATGGCCATGAACGCCGCCCGGAACTTGTCGAGCGTGTACAAAGCTCTGGCGAGATCAACGGCGGCTCTATCTTCAGGTCTACGAGTCATGTCTGCCGCGGACGACGCCGCCGGTCTGGCTGTTCGTGAATTGATGCGGGCCGACATAGCGGTCATCAACCAGGGTATCCGTAACGCCGGTGACGCTATTTCAATGATCCAGACGGCTGAAGGCGCGCTTTCGGTTGTTGATGAGAAGCTTATCCGAATGAAGGAGTTAGCGGAGCAGGCGGCTACCGGTACGTACACCACTGTTCAGCGCGAACTCATGAACTCCGAGTACCAGGCCATGGCGGCTGAGATCGACCGGATCGCCAACGCGACCGATTTTAACGGAGTTAATCTGTTAAACGGTGACATGGCCATCAGCAATGACGGCAGCGGGATGAAGATCCACTTTGGCACGGGTAACAGCGCCGCTGAGGACTACTACTTTGTAA